>JBKJPM010000319.1:0-7399 GCA_046595175.1 Gemmatimonadaceae bacterium | reverse complement strand
GTTGCCGTGGCTTTTGGACCGATTGACCTCACCCAGGAGCCTTTAACCTGAATTCAGCCAATCCTAAGTCTTCCCCTTGTAATTATGTTAGTGGAACCTAAATTGTGGTTGAGTAAGACTTAACATTTATACGGGATTGCCGTCTTGAACCTCTTGAAAAAGCCCGACAGCGACTTGCCTGTTCCCCGCGGCGCCGATCCTGGCTGGAGGCGGGCTCGTCTTACGCCGTCGCTGGCGGAGGTTTATCGCACCGTTCCGGTTACCGGAAAAACCTGGTGGCGCAAAATTCTCGCGTTTGCAGGCCCGGGATACCTCGTGGCAGTCGGGTACATGGACCCGGGCAACTGGGCAACCGACCTCGCGGGTGGTTCGCAATTCGGATATACGCTGCTGAGCGTTATCCTGATGTCAAATCTGATGGCGATACTTCTTCAGGGCCTCGCCTCCAAGCTTGGAATTGTGACAGGAAGAGATCTCGCCCAGGCATGCAAAGATCACTATTCGCGTCCCGTTTCTCTCGCACTCTGGGTGCTGTGCGAGCTCGCGATCGCTGCATGCGACCTTGCGGAGGTGATCGGCTCCGCGATTGCGCTCAACCTCCTGTTCGGAATTCCGCTCCCCATCGGAATCGGCATAACGGCACTCGATGTACTGCTTGTCCTGTACCTGCAGAACAAGGGATTCAGGCTGCTGGAGGCACTGGTTATCGCCCTGGTCGCAACCGTGGGAGCATGCTTTCTCTTCGAGATCATGCTTTCTCAGCCACCGTTCGGGGAGGTAATGCGCGGATTCATTCCATCCCCCGAAATAGTCATGAATTCATCCATGCTCTATGTGGCGGTCGGCATCCTTGGGGCCACGGTGATGCCGCACAACCTTTATCTGCATTCATCGATTGTGCAGACCCGTCAATACGAGGAGACGCCAGCAGGCAAGCGTGAGGCCGTCAAATTTGCTTTTATCGATTCGACTCTCGCACTATCAATTGCGCTGTTTATCAACGCCGCGATCCTCATCATCGCGGCGGCGACCTTCCATAAAACCGGTCACAATGAAGTTGCCGAAATCCAGGATGCGTACAAGCTTCTGACCCCGCTTCTCGGCGCCGGAGCCAGCACTGTCTTTGCCCTTGCTCTTCTCGCCTCGGGACAAAACTCAACGCTGACTGGAACGCTTGCCGGTCAGATTGTCATGGAGGGGTTTCTCAATCTCCGGCTCCGGCCATGGCTCAGAAGATTGATCACCCGGTCGATTGCGATCGTACCTGCCGCCATCGTCGCGGTGCTTTATGGAGCTAGCGGAACTGCGAAGCTCTTGATCTTGAGCCAGGTTGTCCTCAGCATGCAGCTCTCATTTGCTGTCTTTCCTCTCGTACGGTTCACCTCCGACAGGGTGAAGATGGGGGATTTTGTAAATCCCCTGTGGCTTAAGTCCCTTGCCTATCTTGTGGGATTCGTGATTGCGCTCCTCAACATTTGGCTTCTCTTTCAGATATTTCGTGGGAGCACCGGCTGATGTATAAGCGCATACTGGTCACGCTCGAGAATTCGTCGTACGACCATATAATTATTTCCCACGTACGCACGCTCGCAAAGCTGTGCAGCTCGTCGCTCATCCTTATCCATGTCGCCGACGGGTGGGCCGCGCGAAACGTGGGTCAGCTAAAGCTTCGCGAGTCGGAGGAGATGCAGGAGGACCGCGCGTATCTCGAGAAGATCGCCGCGACGCTTGAGAGCGACGGAATTGACGCGGAGCCGCTGCTCGCGAGCGGAGACCCGGCGGATGAAATTGCGGCCGCGGCCGATCGCGAAGGCTGTGACTTGATTGCCATGACAACCCACGGACACAAATTCCTGAACGACATGCTGAGAGGTAGCGTTGCGAACAAGGTGCGCCACAATTCTCTCATTCCGGTTCTGCTGGTTCGCGGGGCGGCCCAGGACAAACAGCAATGACAGCGGCACGCCGAACGGAGCCTCTGACAGGTCCGGTCGAAGATTACCTAAAGGCGATCTACGAGCTCGAACGCGGGTCTGCAGTCGCCAACACATCAGAAATCGCGCAGCGGCTCGAAATTGCACCTGGGTCAGTAAGTGGAATGATCAAGCGACTCTCGGATCAGGGTCTGCTCGCCTACGAGCCTTATCGGGGTGTTCGCCTCACCAACGAGGGCAGGAGGGCAGCACTCAGAACACTCCGCCGGCATCGAGTCATCGAGGCGTATCTATCCATTGCACTTGGCTACCCGTGGGACCGAGTTCACGATGAAGCTGAACGGTTGGAGCACGCGGCATCCGACGAGTTGATCGACAGAATGGCGCTCGCGATCGGTGAGCCGATTGTCGATCCGCACGGAGCGCCGATTCCGAGCAGGGAGGGAACCATTGACGAGCGGGAATATCACTCACTCGCGGAAGTCTCTGCCGGTTATTCCGCTCGCGTTGTTCGGGTTAGTGACGATGACCCACGCATGCTGCGCTACCTGGCAGAGTTGTCGATTACACCCGGCGCCGAGGTTACCATGGTTTCACGCGAGCCTTTCGGCGGCCCGATTACCGTTTCTATTTCGTCTGTTGTAACTGTTATTGGCCCTTCGCTGGCTTCGCAGGTGCTGGTGGAACCGCTTCCACAGTTGGATCAACCGGCGTACTAGCCGGGAAGTTTCCTGAATACCAGGATGACTTGACACTACCGTTGTCGGACGCTCTTCATTCAGGAATGCTTAAGGCGCGGATTGGAACTCAGGGTTGGAATTATGACGCTTGGTCTGGTCCCTTTTATCCGGAGGGAACAAGACTCACGGATTTTCTGCCTGTCTATTCACGCGCATTCGAAACTGTCGAAGTCGATTCCACTTTCTACGGCGTTCCGGCCGCGACCACTATTCGCGGGTGGTATGACAAGACTCCAGCCGATTTCATTTTTGCGCTGAAGCTCCCACAGGAGATAACTCGCGAACAGCGCTTGCGTGACAGTGCGGGAGTTACTGAGGAGTTTTTTGACAGGGTTCGCGAGCTCGGTCCGAAACTCGGGCCTGTACTGGTGCAAACGGGTCCAGACTTCGCACCGCAGGAACTGCCGGCTCTGGTCGATTTTCTGGGGAAGGTTCCCGATGATGTAAGAGTTGCAATTGAATTCCGGCATCGCGGCTGGATCTCGGATGGTGTGCTCGCACTCCTCCGCGACCGGAATGTTGCGCTTGCCCTTGTCGATGGTCGCTGGATTCCGCGGAAGGTAATGCTCGGACTTGCCAGACGGCCGACTGCTGACTTCGCATACATTAGGTGGATGGGACCGAACCGCGACATTGTTGACTACTCCCGAGTGCAGGTGGACCGCACCAGCGAGCTGGAACAATGGCATGTGGCAATAAAGGACTTGGCTAACGCAGGTGTCAGCGAGGTGTTTGCATATGTCGCAAATCATTTTTCGGGACATAGTCCGGCAACTGCGCGCGAGGTACAGCGTTTGATTGGCCAGGCACCCGTATCGCCTGACACTCTTGGCGATCAACTGGCCTTTCTTTAGCCTGGATGCCTCGCGTCCGAACTGCAGTACTCGTCACCGTTAGCGTAATTTTCGCGGGTGCATGCACCTGGCTCGGATTCTGGCAAATCAGGCGTCTGCACGAAAAACAGAGATACAACGCGGCCATCGCTTCGCGCCGATTTCTTGCGCCCATTCCCTTTGATTCAATTCCCTCGGACACCGCCAAGTCAAAATTCAGGCGTGTAATGCTGGAGGGCAAATACGACTACGACAACCAGATCGTCTGGACACTGCGGGGTCGGGACGGCTCTCCCGGCGTACATATCCTGACCCCGCTGTTGAGACCCGGAACAGACACGGCGGTGCTGGTGAATCGCGGTTGGGTGTATTCACCGGACGCAACAAACGTTGATCTCAGGCGGTGGACTGAAAGCGACTCACTACGCGGTGAAGGGTACATCCTCCCGCTGCATTCGACCGGCGACACACTCCGTGCTGTTCCCGCCGATAGGGCATTTCGCACCCTGGATAGAGATATTCTTCGTAGTGCTTTCCCTTACCCCATCGCGCCAGTCTTTGTTATTCTATCTACTGTTCCCGAGGATAGCAGCCGCGTCCCACCGCGTGTGACATTGATTCCTCTGGATGAAGGATCTCACCGCAGCTACGCATTTCAGTGGTTTTCGTTCGCGGTGATCTCTATTATTGGTGCAGGCATCTTCACTCGGAAAACATGACAGACCTGAACCACGCGCTGGCAACCGAAACCGAAGCTCGTGACGTCGCGGAAGCCGCGCGCGAAACCGAGTGGGAGCACCCTAGCTTTGTGGCTGAAATGTTTCTTGGCCGATTCCGGCCGGAGCTGATTCACCCACATCCCGAAGACGATGTCGCGGAGCGCGAGCGCGCGAGGCCCTTCATGGAAAAGCTCCGCGCTTTCATGGAGCGGGTGGATTCCGATGAAATAGATCGCACCGGTGAAATTCCCGAAGCGCTTGTCCAGGAGCTTCGCGATATGGGAGCGTTTGGAATCAAGATTCCGAAAGAGTATGGCGGACTTGGACTCTCGCAGATGTCCTACACCCGGGCCATGCAGCTGGTTACGTCAAAAGACGGATCCCTGACCGCGCTGTTATCAGCCAGCCAGTCAATCGGTGTTCCGCAGCCCCTCAAGCTTTTCGGAACCGAGGAACAAAAGAAAAAATTCTTTCCGCGTCTCGCAAAGGGCGCCATCTCCGCATTCGCCCTGACGGAAACAGACGCCGGCTCTGATCCAGCAAACCTGCGAACCAGCGCCACAGCCACGGAAGATGGATCTCACTACATCCTCAACGGGGAAAAGCTTTGGTGCACGAATGGAACCCGCGCCGAGTTGTTCGTCGTCATGGCGAGAACACCTGACCTTGAAGTAAAGGGAAAGAAAAAGAAGCAGATCACCGCCTTCATCGTCGAAGCAAGCTCGCCTGGCGTCGAAGTTGTGCATCGCCTCCGCTTTATGGGCCTGAAGGCGATTGAAAACGGGGTGATTCGCTTCACAAATGTTCGCGTCCCCAAGGAAAACATTCTTTGGGGTGAAGGAAAGGGACTGAAGCTCGCTCTAGTCACGCTCAATACCGGTCGACTTACTTTGCCTGCGGGGTGTGCAGGCGCAGGCAAGCAGATGCTCCGCGTAGCACGTACATGGGCCAACGAGCGCGTCCAGTGGGGACAGCCGATCGGGAAACATGAGGCGGTTGCCAGAAAGATTGCGCGCATTGCTGCTGATACCTTTGCAATGGAAGCCGTTGCCGAGCTTGCGACAGCGCTATACGAAAAAGGCGGATACGACATTCGCCTGGAAGCGGCGATCGCCAAGATGTACAACTCGGAAACAGGCTGGCGGATAGTGGATGACACACTTCAGATTCGCGGCGGGCGCGGATACGAAATGGCAGAGTCGCTTGAGCGGAGAGGTGAAAAACCAATTCCTATCGAGAGGGCGATGCGTGACTTCCGCATCAACCTGATTTTCGAGGGCTCATCGGAAATCATGCGGTTGTTCATTGCCCGCGAAGCAGTCGATCATCACTTCAGGCTCGCGTTCGACATGGTGAAGCCGGGCGCCACGCTTAAGCAGAGAATGACAGCTGCGGGCAAGTCCATCCCATTTTACGCGACCTGGTATCCGACCCGCTGGCTCAATGCGAGCCGCCTGCAGACGTTCGGGGAGTTTGGGAAGCTTGCAAAGCACATGCGGTACATCGAAAAAACGACACGGCATCTGGGCAGGGCGATCTTCCACTCGATGGTTCGTTATGGACCAAAGCTGGAACGGCGTCAGATGGTGCTATTCCGCGCAGTCGACATTGGGGCCGAGCTCTTTGCGATGTCAGCGTCATGTGTTCGCGCGCAAATGCTCAAGAAGAATGGTCAGCCTCAGGCGGTCGCTCTGGCTGATGCATTCTGCGCGGAGGCCAGGCAGCGCATCGCATACCTATTCAAGCATCTCCACAACGAGAACGACAAGCAGCTTTACAAACTCTCGGCCGCCGTGCTGGCTGGTGAGCACGCATGGCTGGAACAGGGAATTGTTGACGCCATGTCAGTCCACGAAAAAAAGAGCGACGCCTCCGAAAAGGCGCCGCTCCTTGTCGCTTCCGCCTGAGCTCTAGCTAGGCAGCGCTCGTAGCGACCGCATCACCCTTGGCGGTGAGACCGAAGTAGAGGAGCGCAACTGCGAGGACTACGTGCAGCCAGCGGTCATTCCCGCCGAGCGGCACTAGACCGAATCCGTCAGGCGCAACGAATCCAAGCAGAGCGAGAACCAGATATATCGCACCAGCAATAGTCCCGTACTGTTTCGCGCCTGCCCAGCTTCTCGCGGCCGCCAGACCCCACAGTCCGAACAGAAGATGTACGACATTGTGCAGGAGATTGACCGGAAAGATCCCGAGTAACATTCCTGGGCTTGCTGCATCCATGCTCATGCCGCCGGGGGTAATGAATCCGACTATGGCAACGAGGATGAAAACAATTCCAAAGATCTGTGCTACCCTTTGAACCGTCGTCATTCTTTTCTCCAGTGATTAGGGGTCCATCTCGTACAGACCTAAGGTAGGACGAATTTTCTGAAATCGCTACAACGAAGACCCGACAACAAACCATCTGTTTCTCACGCTATAGCAGTGTTCCGCGCAGGATAAGGAGTGCAACGGTGAAGTAGATGCTCAACCCGGTGACGTCCACCAGGGTGGCCACGAAGGGCGCCGATGCACTCGCGGGGTCAAACCCAATCCGTTTCAGGAGGAAGGGAAGCATCGAGCCCGCCAATGACCCGAACGTGACAATCCCCGTTAGCGCAACGGCGATTGTTACGGCAAGGATGAAATAGTGCGGACCGTAGTCGAACATTCCCAAACGCTGCCAAACCATAATCCGGGTAAATCCAATCGCGCCTAGAATTGCGCCGAGAATAATTCCGGATGGCAGTTCCCGCGCGGCGACACGCCACCAGTCCCGCAGCCGCACCTCACCAAGCGCCATCGCGCGAATGATAAGAGACGTGGCCTGCGACCCGGAATTTCCTCCGGAGCTCATAACCAGCGGAATGAAGAGCGTGAGCACGATTGCCTTCTGAAGCTCCAGCTGGAAGTGCTGCATGGCCGATGCGGTAAGCATTTCGCTGACGAAAAGAACTCCCAGCCAGGGTGCGCGCTTACGAATCATCCCCAATATCGAGATCTGCATGTAAGGCTCGTCGAGTGCTTCCATACCTCCGAACTTCTGCGAGTCTTCCGTGTGCTCCTCGACTAGCGCATCGATGACATCATCAACGGTGACGACGCCAAGTATGCGCATGGATTCATCCACGACCGGAATCGCGACCAGGTCGTAATTTCGGGTAAGCTGCGCAACAGTCTCGCGATCGGCC
>JBKJPM010000130.1:0-4526 GCA_046595175.1 Gemmatimonadaceae bacterium | reverse complement strand
TCCGCGCGCATGGCAGGCGTTCCATTTCAACTGGCTTTTCTTCACGACTGTTTCATCCGCCGGTGTGATGTTCGTTGCAGTTCAGCGCATTACGACAGCACGCTGGTCACGTTCGATCATTCGACTGCTGGAAGGCTACGTGGCTTTCCTTCCAGTCGCATTCGTATTTCTGCTGCTCATTGTGCTCTTCGGGCGGACACCGATCTTCCCCTGGGCGACTCATATGCCCGAGATACACGAGAAGCAGGTGTACCTCAGTCTTGGGTTCTTCATCCCGCGCGTCATTGTCGCGTTCGCGGTTATCTGCGCCTTGAGTCTATGGTACATCTACACTTCCGTGCGGCTGGATGTCGGTCTTGTGTCCGAGTCTGGCGCAAAGTGGGCGCGTGGAATCCGGGCGCGCATGCGCCGCGGCTACAGGGAAGAGCGCAGGGAAATCCATTCCACGCATTCGCTGCAGGGTAAGCTCGCAGTGTTCCTGGGCTTTGCTTTCGTCTTCGGTTGGATAGTCCTGGCCTGGGATCTCTCGATGTCGCTTGATCCGCACTTCCAGAGCACGATGTACGGATGGTGGGTGTTCATGGGCGGCTGGGTTGCAGCCCTTGCATCATTTACGCTGCTTGTGCTCGCGTGGCGGAGATACCTGGGCAGGTACGACCTGATCAACGAAAATCACCTGCACGATCTTGGAAAGCTTTGCTTTGCGTTCACAGCTTTCTGGGGATATCTGACTTTCGGTCAGTATCTGGTGATCTGGTACGGCAACCTGGGTGAAGAGACACACTGGATGCGTCTTCGGTTGATCGCTCCATGGCGATGGCTGACGATCGCTACAGTAGGGCTGATGTTCGGACCTTTCTTCGGTCTCATCTCCAAGGCTGCAAAACTTTTCATTCCAACGCTTATCCTGTTCACCTGCTTTACGCTCGTCGGCCTCTGGCTGCACAGATATCTCGAGGTGTACCCATCGATTTATGGATTATCGTCAGGTATTCCGTTCGGATTCTGGGAGGTTGGAATCGGTCTTGGATATCTCGGTGTGTGGGGACTTTGCTATTCAGCCTTCATGGACGCATTTCCGCGCATGCGTGTGGCCCTGATGACATCGCCTTATAGAGACGAAGTGCAGATACCCGTCAATCCGGACACCATGGAGCCGCTTCCGGCCCATGAGTAGCGGTGTTCGTTTCGCCCAGCCTAAGCGGTTATGCAAGGTCGCGACGAGGTTTTCGAATCTATCTGTAGAGGATTCCCGTGACGGCGTTCGCATACGAATCGCGATTATGACGTGACAATAGAGAGTGGTGCCGCAAGGGGCCTGCTCCCTTTATATTGGGATAAGAGGCGCCGCCGAACAGGGGCGCCATCTTTTGGGGCGTTAGCTCAGCTGGGAGAGCGCCTGGTTTGCAACCAGGAGGTCGCAGGTTCGATCCCTGTACGCTCCACTCAAATAGGAAATCCCCGCCAGGATAATTTGGCGGGGATTTTTGTTATCTACAACGGTGGGTCAGTTTCGGTGTCAGTTTGCCATCGTGTCACGCAGACGGGACGCAACTCAGAGGTTATTGGTTCGCCGTCGAGGCGCCATAGGCAATCGCGGCAGCTGAAATTACGGCGGCTAAGAGTATGCCAAGCAGCATCTGCCGTCCCGAATGGTCTTCAATGACCTTGGCCGGGTGTGTGGTCCACGGCGCCGCGCCGGCTGGGGTCATCGCGAACTGCTGCTCGTTGAGAAGCTTGCGCTCCCACTCATATATCCTGTCCTGCGCGGCGCGTGTATCAGGTGCGCCCGGTTCGAGCGCGAGCCAGCGCTTCATTGAAGAAATCGCAAGCTTGTAGTTCTCCGTCTCGCCGAGGATTAGCGCGCGATTGAAATAGCCCATCGGCCACCATGGGGCAACCTCAAGCGCCTTGTCGAATAACGCCAGGGCGGCGACCAAGTTTCTGTCGTTGAGTGCGCCCTCCGCCTGCACCACGAAGCGGCGCGCGTCTTCCGGAAGCACCGGCTTCGTCGCTGCCTCACGATAGGCATTGGCGACCTGTTCGAAGCGCGCGTCGTCCGCGCGCTCGGCGTCGAGCGCGGTAAGCCTCAGTACCGCCAGTGCGTCGACCATCTGCTGAACGCTTTTCGTCGCCGTGATCGGTAGCTCCGCCAGGAGATACAGGTCAGGCCTGGACTCCTTGTAGTATCCGCCGCCCTCTATGCTGACGGAGCCGGTTTCGCCGATGACACCGTGTCCCAGAACCCTCATGTCACTGAGCGCGATGGACTTGTTGGTGCCATTGACCGCTACCGTGAGATGTGTCGGCGTGATGCGGGTGCTTTCGATCTCGACCCACGTCTGCGTCGTCGGCACATACGCCTTCGCGGATCGCAACCCGCTCTCGACGTACGCACGCGTCTCGGAGATATTCGAGGGTCGCGCCAAGATTTGCGGGGGCCGGTAAACGATCGAACCTGCAGACGATGCGCCGCAGGCAGCCAAAAGTGTGCTTGCAAGCACAGTTAGCGCGCGCAGATACCTTTCTGGAGCGTACTTCATTTCTTTCTCCCTTTGTTGGGAAACCAATGAAACCGCAGGCGGGCTATCGATTCAGAACGACGTGATCCTGATAGAGGCGACCATTATGACACCTCATATCGAACAATGCAACCGTACCATCGCTGGATGCGGGCGTTGGTAGGTTAACTCACTCCCACCTGAAGATGCGAGATGATATCGCGGTTCCCAAGATCATGACGAGCACGAGCGCGCCCACATCGCCGGCATGCGCTGACCATGCCTCTCCATTCAAAATCCCCGTGAGAAGCGATACGACAAAGGTCAGCGGGAGCACTCGCGCGACCGATTGAACCGCCGTCGGCAATTCCGAGATAGGAACGAACAGTCCCGAGATGGCGACCATTGGATACAGCAGCACGGCACTGAGAGGCTGGGCAAACCGCGCAGTGGGGACGATGCTCGCGATGACGAACCCGATGGACAGGATGCTGCTCGTGCTGAGCAGCACCGCGAGGGTGAAGGACACGAGCCGAAAGTCCGCGTCCAACGGATAGTAGCGCCGGCCCGCGATCATCATCACGACGCTAGTGATTGCGGTAAGCAACAGCTTCACCAGCACGTGCGCCGTCAGAATGGTATGTGGTCGCAGTGGCGTGGCACGGAGTCGCTTGAGGATCCCACCTTCGCGGTAGATCGAGATAACCGCCACGAGCGACGACGCGGCGCCGAGTGCGATCAGCAGTGCCACGAGGACCGGGAGGCCGTTGCGGACGAAACGGAGGTCCTCGGGAGAGGGATTTCCGCCGCCGAGGATGCCGCCCACCAGCACGAACATCAGCACGGGAATACCGATCGCGCTGAACGCCCCGAGCGGCTCGCGCAGAAAGATCTTGAGCTCGAGCCAAGTCAGTCTCCAGAGTCCACGAAGCATCATTGTGTTCGGCGCCTAGTCACGAATGGAATGGCCGGTGAGCTTGAGGAAGACGTCCTCGAGATTCGGCAGCGCGGTGCGGAACTCGGTGACGCGGATGTTGTGCTCCGCCAGGCACTGAATCACCGCCGTGACGAAGTCGTCGCCATGCCCGCGAATCGTGAAGCGATGTCCCTGGAGAGTGACGTCGTCGACTTGGGGGAGCCCGCGAAAGCGCTCAGCGGCCTCGGCGTGATCGGTGGCAAGCTCGATCGATCGCACTGGACAGTGCCGGTCGATCAGCGCCTGCGGAGTGCCCATGTCGATGATCGTGCCATGCTCGATGATCGCCACTCGGTCGCATAGCCGCTCCGCTTCTTCCATAAGATGTGTGGTCATGAAGACGGTCTTGCCGCGATCGCGGATACCGCGGACGAGCTCCCAGATCGCGCGTCGCGACTGTGGATCCAGACCGGTCGTAAGCTCGTCCAGAAACACCACTTCCGGATCGTTGATCAGCGCGAGCGCAATGAACACGCGCTGCTTCTGCCCACCGGAAAGGCTCATGAACCAGCTGTTACGCTTGTCGGCGAGGCCGAGCTGGTCGAGCAACGCATTGCCGTCAACGGGCCTCGGGTACAAGGACGCCCAAAGATCCACGGCCTCGGACACCTTAATGCGCTTCTGCAGCTGCGCTTCCTGAAGCTGCACCCCGATCCGCTCCTGCAGCTGATAGGTGTCGCGGAAGGGATCGAGACCGAGCACGGTTATGATGCCCCTGTCCGGTGTGCGAACGCCCTCGACACACTCCATGGTTGTGGTCTTGCCGGCGCCATTGGGGCCGATCAAGCCGAAGATCTCGCCCTCATGGACGTCGAACGAGACGTCCTCCAGCGCGACGGTCTTGCCATAAATCTTGCGAATGCCGGCAACGTGAATGACTGGTTGAGACGTCTGAACGGCGGTCACGCGCGAGGACGTGCGCATTCGTCAATGAGACCTGTTAAACCGATAAGGAAACCCGAACCTTTTCCGTGTTGCCGGAAGGCGCTGCCTTGAAGTACCCTCGAGGCGGCCACATCCCTGACAGCGTTCATGTGCGACGGCAGGCC
>JBKJPM010000129.1:0-13453 GCA_046595175.1 Gemmatimonadaceae bacterium | reverse complement strand
CGGTCATTCGGGGTGTTTCAACGATTCTCGCCGCACATGAAAATGTGATAATAGTCGAAGATGACCTGGTGACATCGCCTTTTTTTCTGCGCTTTATGAATGACGCCCTGGGAACCTACCGGACCGACGACCGGGTAATCAGCATTGCAGGCTACACATTTCCCGTTCGCGGCCCGCTCCCGGAGACGTTCTTTGTTCGCGCAATTGAGTCCTGGGGGTGGGCGACATGGCGAAGGGCATGGAAGCTGTTCGACCCGGATGGACTCTCTCTGCTCAGGCGACTGGAGGAAGGCGATCACACTCGCGACTTTGATTTCGGTGGAAACTTTGGGTACACCGAAATGCTCAAGGCGCAGACTCAGGGACTGAACGATTCCTGGGCCGTGCGCTGGTATGCATCCGCATTCCTGAAAGACAAGCTGACGCTCTTTCCCGGTCGATCCCTGGTTCAGAATATCGGCAATGATGCAACGGGGGTGCACAGTGTCGCGTCGACCCACTACGATACCAAGCTTGCCACAGCCCCGATTCAGGTTGAGCGCATCCCGGTTGAGGAATCGCGCGACGGCCGGCGCGAATTCGAGCTGTACTTCAAGCAGGTTTCATCGCTCGGTCATCGCCTGCTCACGCGAGTACGCCGCCTGTTTTAGCTCGCCGAAACATTCGATTCTCCCGCCGAAATGTCGAATGGTCCGGCAAACGATTCCGCGCGGTTGTAGTTGACGACCACAATGTCGAAACGCCCTTTCGTCAATCGATCAAGATCCTATGAATGCTCATGATGCAAAGTCCACAGTAAAGACCATATTATGACCAGATGAATTTACGTGACTTTGCTCCTCCAGTTCTATTTCGCCTCCGCCGTCTTCGCTCGGCGAAGACGTTTGCGTCATTCGAGGATGCTGCTCGAGTATCCGGGAAGGGCTACAATGACGATCGGCTCGCGTTTGTCGTATGCGGGAAAACGAAGCGATTCCGGGAAACATTGCAGCGAACCCCGAGGACCGTGGATTTCCAGTCGTTGCGGGCGGTTCTGGGAGTGGGGTTGGCTGCGACCCAATCCAACCTGAATGTCATTGATTTCGGCGGCGGCTGCGGAGCTCACTACTTTCTCGTCAAGTCTCTTCTGGGCGCGAGGATCAACCTTCGCTGGTGCGTGGTTGAAACTGCCTCGATGGTGAGCCGGGGGAGGGAGATGGAGGACGGAAGCTTGTCCTTTCACACCGACCTCCAGTCCGCCCGCGAAGCTCTCGCACGGATTGACTTAATCTATTCTTCCGGTGCACTGCAGTATCTGCCACGCCCGCTCGACACTCTCAGCCAGATGATAGCTATTGCCCCGGCAAATATTTTTCTCACGCGGCTGGGGCTTTCATCCTCAGGTGATGACCTGATCGTGGTGCAGGAAACCCGGCTTCGCGATAACGGACCAGGCGCATTACCGCCGGACATCCAGGATACGGCCATTAAATACCCTGCAACATTTGTTGCAAAACAAAGGTTCGAGAAAGTCCTAGCTACAGATTACGATATTGAGCTGGTCATGGACGAAGGAGTGCATCCGTGCGGATTGCGAAGTAATCCCGTGGGCAGCTTCGGATATTTTGCGAAGAGGAAGGGTTAGGCCGAGGCTTCGCCTTAGATCGACTCTAGATCTCGCCGACTGTGAGGCGAGCGCCCGACGTGACGTCAATCAGTGGCAGCGAGGCAATTTCCTTGATCGCAGCTGTGCCCTTCAAGTAGGTAAGCTGTCCAGCTGCGTCCCGCGACTCGCGGTAGTGCGCTTCGCGATACGCTTCTATTGAGCTAAGTTCTGGAATTGGTCCGAGCACATCCGAGCGGACAAAGAATGCGTTGTTCCCGTTGGAGTTGCAGCCAACCAGTGAATACCCTTTTTTCTTCCCGAGGGTCTCTAGTGCCGCGAGCGAACAGCCCCAGTAAAGATTGGAATGATGAGCCTTGCTCCGTTCGAAGTCTGGGTTGTACGGAATGGAGACCGCCGTGTCGGGACCGAATGCAGCATTGTATTCGACGATAACAATCCGGGGCGAAATGCAGTCGAGGGATTCCCAAACCCAATAGTCATTTCCGTCAATATCGATCGACAGCAGCCCGATGTCTCCCGTAATTCCGCTGCCGGAGATCAGGTTGTTGATGTTATCCCTCGTAATGAACGCAGCTTCAGCAGTCAGATCGTACTTCCAATAAATAGAGTCGCCGCGGATCCTCGCGACATGCTCCGCGGACCCATCCAACACGAGTCCCGACCAATTCCGGTTCTGAAGGAGGTATCGTGTGTTCGATTCGAGGTAGTCCTGAACGCCGAACTCCACAAAGATTGTTCGCGGCACCGGAACATTGCGTACGAGATGCTCGATGATCCCGTCTTCGCCCCACTGGGACGAGACCTGAAACTCCGCGGCCGCAAAGTTTCCTGGTTTCGCTCCAGCAGTTTGTCGTGCTTCAATTCGTCCCAGAGCGAGATCCATAGACGTTACCCGCCGTTCAACATGTCTGGCGAGATGCCACAATTCCCGAATCCGCGAGACGAGTCGGAATGTCATAAATAATAGGGAAGGCCCCAGTCGATCAGCCGAATTGGTTTCATGATCGGTAAATTAATGTGACCTTGTACCCATCGTATCCACCGTTTTGCCGGACCTGCGCGAATTCCGAAAAATCATGCCTTCGTAGGCTACGTCACTGGGTGTAAATGGCAGCGGCTGATAATGTCAAATCGGCGGGCGCTCATTGATCTTTGCGGATGGCCATCCATTCCCGGACGGTATCGAGACCGAGTGGGGCGGAGGCTACTATTCCAGTTATGAAATCAGAAACGTGAAAGGGCATAAATCGTCGCCGCAGTCGTGGGCCTGGAGCAGATCGAGGATTCGCCTGGCTCTACGCTTTGTAGTCCTTTCGTTACTCGCATTTTTCAGTCGCCGCAAACCGAACGGAACCGTTCACCTGTTTTTCCATGCGATACCTCCGGAACAGGCATCAGGGTTTTCAACATTGCTCGATCGCCTGGCTTCAATTGCACCGGTGAAATCGCTTGAAGAGGCTCTGGCCGCAACTCATTCTGGAAGTGACGAGCCGGCATTTACAATTTCCTTCGATGACGGATTTAAAAGTGTTCTCGATGTGGCCGGACCGATATTGCACGCGCGCGGAATTCCCTCTACCGTCTTCGTGGCCACGGCACTTGTGGGTTTATCCGGGCCCGCACTCGAGCGTTTTACCATTGATCGTTTGAACTGGCCGCACATTCAGGCGGCAATGACGGAGGACGACATCCGCTCATGTGCGACGCTGGGCATCGACATCGGATCCCATGGCGTAAGTCATACGTCGTTCGCCGCGATGTTGGCTCCACATGCGGAGGAGGAACTCAGGGAAAGCAAGGAAACGCTCGAAAAGCTGACGGGAAAACCGGTTCGATATTTCGCCTGGCCCTTCGGAGCACGGAATGACTTTCCCGACTCGTATATCAGGATGGCTTTCGACACTGGATACAAAGGGATCTTTTCGGGAATTAGCCGAGTGAGAGGTCAGCTTCCACCGGGCGTAGAACACCGTCGAGAACTCAGCCTGTCGTGGGGAGTGAGGATCTGTGCTTACCTCGCGGTGCGTGGTTAGCCCATTAAACCATTAAAGAACGAATAATTCCGGCAAGGACCCTTGGTGACCGTGTTTTTCGGAGAGCGTCCCTCGCTTGTTCGCCCATAAGACTTCTTTCTCCGGGCGACATCCCCAATACTTTCCGCATCGCATCGGCAAGTCCTCCCACACTATCCTCGGCGATAACGCACAGCTCGGCAAGTTCGTCGGGCACACCTTCGGTAACGGTCGTAATGGTCGCCATCCCGCGCGACAGGTAGTACAAAAGCTTATACGGCGCGTTGTGTTGGTTTAATCCGCCCATGTGCGGGCGTGGATTCACTCCGATACATCCGCGACCGAGAAATTCGTCCAGCGCTTGTTCGGATACGAATCCGTGAAATGCAATCTGCTCCCCAAGGTCGGCAGGGAGCGGGATATCCAGAGAGCCACGACCGAACAAATCGAACTTCACGTCGTGGCGCTCGCCGGCAATCTGCATTGCAGCCTTAAGGAAAACATCTGCGCCTCCTTCAGCACTCACTCGCCCCGCATATGCAAAGCGCGGGGTTTGGTCATAGTCGACTGGCGGCAAAGACAGCGCACGTTCATCTGCAATGCCGCTGAAGACTGCCTTCCGTACGGATGGAGGAAGGGTGTTAAGCGCACCGGGCGAAAAGACAATGAAACGCCGGCCAATCCGGAGCAGCATCCGCTCCACGACTCCCTTGACACCGCGACGCGACATTTTCCCGATAGGATCAAGATCCGCGACAAGCAATATCACGGGAGCATTCGCGAGCCAGCCAAGTAGGTAGGCGAAGGGAGCAGTCCAGATCAGTGCGTTGTAACAGAAAACGCACGACGTTACCTGGCGCGCACGGATCACGGACGCCAGCGCATTCAGGAAATATCCAACGGTACCGGAAAAACTGTCATCGCGCGGAATCGCGCGAACGGTAATGTTGCCTGATTTCGTTTCCCAGGGCGCTTCGCTCTCGGTTCCAGTCGGCAAGAACCCCAGGCAAAGAACGCTGCACTCGAATTCCTTCGCGATTGCTTCGACAAAGCTGTACTGCCATCTCGCAGCAGCGGCCGATACAATCGGGTACCGCTCGGCAACATCGGCTGGAAAAGCTCCGCCGACGAGAACGAATGTATCGCGCGTGCTCTTCATGCCTGCCAAATTCCAGCGCACCGGACTGTTGTAAACATTGATTCTGGATAAATCAGGTGGAAGATGTGCCCCGCAAACGGTACTCTTGGGAATGAAGGATAGCGCCGTTGTCGTCAGACCGTATGCGGAAAATGATCGCGAAGGTGTTCGTGCGCTGTTGCGCGCCACTTTCGGCGACTCGCTCGGCTTCGACCGGTTCGAGTTGGGTAACCCGCTCGGCCCGGCAATCCGGGCGGTGGCGGCGGATGGAAACAGGATTGTCGGATTCAATCAATGGCAGCCCTGGCTGATTCCCGGAGCAGAAACCGTTTCAACTTTCCAATCGGGTGCATCGGCCGTGGACGAGTCGTTTCGCGGACACCGGCTCTTTTCGCGGCTGCTCGCCGAGGGTGAGTCACAGGCGATTGAGCGCAGGGCAGGATTTTTCATAGGGTTTCCGAACCCCGCGAGCCTCGGCGCATTCGTCCGCGCAGGGTGGACCGTCGCCCAGAGTCTTGGCCTTCGCTGCAAACTTATTCCCACGTTTGGCGCACGTCACGATGCAGCAAATCAAGCGATTGAGGAGCTACCGTCGTTCTATAGATGGAGATATAAGGCTGCCGGCGTGGACGCCCTGATGATTGGCAAGAGTGGAAGAGTCGCACTGGTGCGGAGAATCCGTGACCTTGGACTGCCTGCAATGAAATTGCTTGACGTGCTGGATTCTGAGGGCACCCGTCCGGACGACCTGCTTGTAGGGCTTTCCGGCTCGCTTCCGGCCGGAAGGATTGTCACGCTGCGCTCGAGTCGGTCAGCGAGGGGCGCCATGTCACTCGCGATTCCCCGGCGCTGGAAGACGCCGTTCATAATCAAGAGGTTGACGGGGGATGCCTTTGGGGAGAAGACACTGCGGCAGTGCGCCCTGCTTTATGGGGATATCGACGCGGCCTGAGTCTCCAAAAATTATTGATTTCGCTCGAAGACATACACCGCGCCGTAGCTGTCTACACGTCGAAATCCCAGTCGCACTATCTTGAGCGCCATCGCGCCAACGGTTATGCCCGGTTCCGGATGGAGCTCGATTATCATCATCTTGCAGCGGTCGAGCGAGTTTGCGTCACGTTCCAATATCTGAGACTCGGCCCCTTCCACATCGCAGACCAGGGCATAATCCGCCACCCCGGACTCGGCGAGAACTGCGGACAGCGTAATGCTGGGAACCTTCGTGGCATTGTCACTCGAGATGCCCAGCCGGGATGATATAAGGTCATTTGAAACCGCAAAAGACGTCGTGGACCTTCCACTGTAGTCGATCGCGCCGGACACAGTGACGATATTGGCGTTAGGAGCATTAACCAAAATCGTTTCACGGGCCAGCACCAGGATCTGTGCGTTGGCCTCCACGCACACGAGCTTATTGGCACCGTTCAAGCGCCTCGCAATGTGAGTGGACACCACACCGAGGCTTGTGCCAAGCTCCACAACGGGAACGTCTGAAGGCAGGTATGTGTTCACGTACCGGATCTCTTGAGCCTCGTGAAAACCCCAGAAAAGACTGGCTCTCGTGGTATACGATGCCGTCGCCTGCGGTGCCAGCACGCGCACAGGCCCGAAGCCGCGCGGGATCGATGGCGAAGTTATCCAGTCGCCAAGAGTGCTCGAGACAACCACTCCAATGACGCTCCTGCAGAGAATCCATTCAACGGCGCGTTTGAAGTGTCCGATCATTCGGCGGAGGTGCCGTCTTCTGTCTGGATTTCGTGCAGCAGGGAATTGATAACGCGTGCGGCTTCATCGATCCCGAGGTTTCGCGATGTAGCGAGCGCATTCATTTGCATCGTCTCGCGCTGGGATTCCAAGGACGCAATACAAATCATGTTCTCCGCGAGCCGGTCGGAATCCGCTACAGCGTGGATGAACCCATTCACGCCTTCCACAACACGCTCCTGCACCGATCCGCACTCAGAGCTACCGAGAATGGGAAGTCCCGCCGCCATTCCTTCAATCACTGCGACAGGAAATGGGTCCCACCTGGAGGGAAGCACTAAAGCATCGGCTTCTCCCAGCAAAGCCGGAACGTCTTCGTACTCAACCCAGCCACGAAAATCGATTTGTTCGGAAACTCCCAGCTGTGCCGCCATCTCGCGCAGCATCTCGCCATCGGGTCCGGCTCCAGCGAGGACAAGCCGCAGTGAAATGTTCGGAATCTTTGCCTTCGCCGTCGCGAGAGCTTGAATGGCCACTCTCTGTCCCTTGAGACTATCCAAAAGTCTTGCGGGCAGCACGAACGTCACGGGAGATCCCGGTGCTCTGTTCGCCCGGATTGTGAGAGCTCGCGCAAAATGAGCAGGGTCTACGATGAATGGAAAGTTTCTCAGCTTCGCGCGCTTTACTCCCATTGCAGTGTAGTTCCTGATCGCCGGAGCTCCTGTCGCGAGCAGCGCGGCGGCACGCTTGGTAAAGAATCTTTGCACCGCGTTCAACACCCGTCGTGCTACGCCGCCGGAAACTTTTGGAGTATCCGACCAGAATGCGTATGGCAGACGATTCCACCAGCGGCGCAAAAGAACGGGGAAAATTGTCCTGTCCCGCCATCCGGCAAAGATGAAAAGTACCTCCTCCTCACGGGATGCCTGCTGCTCCAGCGCCGGGTCTCGGCCCCCGGGTGTAGCTGCAATCCGCCAGGTGAAATTGCGCTCCGGGAGGGCAGACCACGGGTGATTTGGGAGCACCGGCCACCTGTAGACCGCCTCCGAAGGAACGGCGATTCGATCACCCAGGGCGTTCAACAGGTAGACGTTGTATGGCGTCGGGTGGGGTAGGACCCAGATGATTTTACGTATGCTGTGCAATGTTGGACTTATCTCTCGGGGTAAGTCTTGCGATATTAAAGCTTCATTGAACCCACCGCCATTGCGCACTGCACCTATCTGCAGGCCCCTCCGCGCCGGATAGCCGAGCCATTCCCAAAGTTCTCACATTCGTTGACTACTATCTGCCTGCCTTCAAGGCCGGTGGACCTTTACGCGCGGTCAGCAATCTCATCGCACATATCGGGGACAAGGTTCAGTTCGATGTGGTCACCCGTGACAGGGACTACACCGACGATGCGCCCTTTCCGGGGTTGAGAATTGGTGAATGGCAACCCGTAGGAAATGCCAATGTCCTGTACCTGCCGGCCCGGGAGATCACCATCCTAAAGATCGACCGCATCATGGCGGAGCGGCCCAGCGATGTTGTTTTCCTGAACAGTCTTTTTTCGCCGGCAACCCTGAGACTGCTCTCGCTGCGAAAGATTGCGCGCAAGACTTTCCCTCCGGTCGTGATTGCGCCTCGCGGTGAATGCGCTCCCACCGCGTTGTCGCAGAAGGCGATTCGCAAGTCAGCATTTCTTGCAGCTGCCGGAGCAGCCGGACTGTATGATGGCCTGGTCTGGCTGGCATCCAGCGCGCACGAAGCAGTGCACATTCAGAAGATGCAAACGCGCCTGAGATTTAAAGGTTCGATTCATGAAATCCCGGAACTGCCTGTCAGCAACTCTCAGGACCTCGTCACAACCCGTCCGCCAAAGCTGCCTGGTAAACTGCGAGCGGCATTTCTGGGACGGATTTCTCCGGTCAAAAATCTTGTTGGCGCGCTTGAAGCTTTATCGGGAGTAACGGGCGATGTCACGCTCTCTGTGTTCGGACCCAGGTCGGACATTGGATACTGGGCGGAGTGTGAGCGCAGGATTGCGGAGCTTCCCCGAAATATCTCAGTTGAGACAGTTGGCCCCATCGCCCACGAAAAGGTCCCGCCGATGTTCGCCCAGCATGATGTTCTGCTCTCGCCGAGCTTTGGGGAGAACTATGGACATTCAATCATCGAGGCTCTTAGCGTGGGGTGTCCGGTGATTACCAGCGACCAAACACCATGGCTGGGACTGCAAGGCCGGGGAGCCGGATGGGACTTGCCCGTCACCGATATGCAGGGGATGAGCAATGCCATACAATCTTTGATCAGCATGGATGAAGCTGCCCACTCCGAGATGCGCCGGCGGGCGATCGAGTACTCGCGTTCAATGACAGATTTCCGCGCGGTAGCTGAATTGAACGTCGCCCTGTTCAATTCCCTCAGTTAGATGTGCGGAATTCTGGGGTACTCGGGGAGCTTTGACGGGGGGAGACTTGTCTCCGCCAACAGCGTCCAGGGTCATCGCGGACCCGACAGCTGCGGACACTACGTTGACCAGGAAGCAGGCATTGGCCTTGGTTTCGTCCGGCTCGCCATTCTGGACCTTTCAGAGATGGGCAACCAGCCGATGCCCATCTCTGAAAGGTGATGCTCGTGTTCAACGGGGAGATCTACAATTTCAGGGAACTGCGTCGCGAGCTCGGGTCGGCCGGGGTCGAGTTTCGCGGAACATCGGACAGTGAAGTTCTGCTCCAGCTCTATCTCCGCGACGGCGAAGATATGCTCCGCAAGCTGAATGGCATTTTCGCTTTTGCCATATGGGACCAGCGAAACCAATCGTTGCTGATAGCGCGAGACGCTCTTGGCGTAAAGCCGCTCTACTTCGCGGAACTTCCTGCCGGTATCGCATTCGCGAGCGAGATAAAAGCACTGCTGCATCTCGCTCCTCAGTCCAGGGAGCTGGATCCGGTTTCGCTGCACCGCTACCTGAGCTTCCTCTGGTGTCCCGGTGACGGTACGCCCCTGCGCAATGTGAAGAAGCTGCAGCCGGGCGAGGCGATGACAGTCCGCGGCGGAAAAATCACAAACCGATGGACTTGGTATGAGCTGCCGGCGTTTCGTGGAGTTGAGCCATCGCTCTCTTTACAGGAATCGTTGAGCGGAACTGTTTCCTCGCTGCGCACTGCAGTGCACAGGCAGCTGGTGGCCGACGTTCCTGTCGGCGCGTTTCTGTCGGGAGGACTGGACTCGAGTGCCGTCGTGAAATTCGCGTGCGAGCAGGCTCCGCACCTGCAGTGTTTCTCGATCGACCTTGTTGGCGGTGATGACGCCGGGATTACCGGTGACCTGCCGTATGCGAAGCGTGTGGCGGAGCATCTCAATGTGGATCTGCATGTTGTGTCTGTGAGTGCGACAGACATGGCATCCGACGTGGAGCAGATGATCAGCCAGCTGGACGAACCGCTGGCTGATCCCGCACCGCTCAACGTGCTTTACATAAGCCGTCTAGCGCGCTCGCATGGAATGAAAGTCCTGTTGTCGGGAGCCGGGGGCGATGATCTGTTCACAGGATATCGCCGGCATGCGGTGCTCAATTACGAGAAGTACTGGGACTGGATACCTGCGGCGGTTCGCCGGGGAATTGCAGGTTCGCTTGGTCATCTTGACCAGCGCCGGCCGTTCACCCGAAAACTGAAAACACTGGCCGCCCTCGCGTCAGGCACAGGCGACGAGAGGCTTGCCAACTATTTTCTCTGGGCTGACGAGTCGCGGTTGTCCGACCTGTACACCCCGGAATTTCGCGCCGGGATTAGCGGTGAGCGGGCTGTACGTCCTATGTTGTCCTTCCTGAAGCGGATGCCTAAATCGGTTTCCGCGATGGACAGGATGCTGGCACTGGAACAGCGGTTCTTTCTCGCTGATCACAACCTTTTGTATACCGACAAGATGTCCATGGCTGCGGGAGTGGAAGTCCGTGTTCCATTCCTGGACCTGGACCTCGTGGATTTCGCGGCCCGAATTCCCGATAATCTCAAACAGCGTGGCAGAACCGGAAAATGGATATTGAAGAAAGCCATGGAGCCTTATCTTCCGCATGACGTGATCTATCGTCCAAAGACCGGCTTCGGGGCACCGCTCCGCCGCTGGACGCGGAACGAGCTGCGTCCTCTCCTCAACGACGTGCTTTCGACGGAGAGTCTGCAAAACCGCGGACTGTTCAGTCCCTCAGGAGTGCACAAGCTGATGCGCGACAATGAATCAGGGAAAGTGGATGCGGCATACACGATTCTTTCGCTTCTCAGCATCGAGCTGTGGTGCAGGGCGTACGTGGATTCGGCTCCGGCCATCGAGCCCCCGCTCGCGTACGCATGAAGCAGGTCCTGCAAAACCTCCGCACGGGGGCGACTGAAGTGACCGATGTCCCGGCACCCGCGCTGACCAGGGGAAGCGTGCTGATCCGCACGAATACGACGCTTATCTCCACGGGAACCGAGCGAAGTGTGGTGCAATTCGGCCGCGCCGGCTGGATAGAAAAGGCACGCCAGCAGCCGGAAAAGTTGAAGAGTGTTTTCAACAAGATCAAAACCGATGGACTGCTGCAGACTATAGACGCTGTCTCCAACACGCTCGACAAGCCGCTCGCGCTTGGCTACTGCAACGTCGGAACGGTGCTCGAGGCAGGTCCTGGTGTTTCCGGGTTTGCAGAGAACGACCGTGTCGTTTCCAATGGAAAGCACGCCGAGGTAGTGAGTGTCTCGCGGAATCTGTGCGCGAAGATTCCGGATGTCGTGTCCGATGACGAAGCCGCATTCACCGTTATTGGTGCGATTGCGCTGCAGGGGATCCGGCTGGTGCAGCCCACGCTCGGCGAATCCGTTGTTGTCACCGGACTCGGACTTATCGGGCTGGTGACTGTGCAGCTGCTTCGGGCAAATGGATGCAGGGTGCTCGGCATTGACTACGATCCGGAAAAGCTCGCACTCGCGCGTACATTCGGAGCCGCTGTCGTGGATCTCTCCGCCGGCGAAGATCCAATTGCCGCTGCGAACGCGTTCTCGCGAGGGCGAGGGATTGATGCGGTTATCATCACCGCTTCGACTGAGAGCAATGAACCGGTGCATCAGGCAGCACTGATGTGCCGCAAGCGCGGACGCATTGTGCTTGTGGGGGTCACTGGACTGGAGCTGTCGCGCGCCGATTTTTATGAAAAGGAACTGAGCTTCCAGGTGTCCTGTTCCTATGGACCCGGCAGGTACGACCCCGTTTACGAAGAGAAAGGTCTGGACTATCCGGTTGGTTTTGTGCGCTGGACGGAGCAGCGGAATTTCGAGGCAGTGCTCGACATGCTTGCCGATGGACGTTTGGCGGTGAAGGCGCTCATCTCACACCGCTTCCCGGTGCAGGAGGCGTCCTCAGCCTATGACGTCGTAAACGGATCAGAGCCGTCGCTTGGAATCCTGCTGGAATATCCGCCCGAATCCGCGCAGTCAAACACAGCGCTGCGGAAATCCACTGTTGTCATTGAGGGCGGAAAAGCTTCGCCTTCTGCCGGTTCTTCGACGGGACGGGCATCAGTCGCGTTCATTGGCGCGGGCAATTATGCGTCCGCCATGCTGATTAAGGCCTTCAAGACCGCTGGAGCGGAACTGCACACAGCTGTATCGCTTACCGGGCTGAGCGGAGTGAATGCGGGACGGAGATTTGGATTCAGGCAAGCTGGAACGGATCCCGCTGCGGTATTCGCGGATTCCACCGTAAATGCTGTGGTGATAGCCACGCGCCATGACACGCACGCACGTCTTGCGTCTGAAGCGCTCGAGGCGGGGAAGCATGTCTTCGTTGAAAAGCCGCTGGCACTCACGGTTGCCGACGTCGAGGAAATCGAATCGCGTTATTCAGTTGCTTTGCGCACCGACGTTCGAAAGGGAAAGCCGATTCTCACTGTCGGGTTCAATCGCCGCTTCGCGCCGCATGTCGTGCACATGCATAGGCTGCTGCAGGGTGTGCGCGAGCCCAAGTCATTCCTGATGACAGTGAATGCGGGGGCAATTCCACCGAGTCACTGGACTCAGGATCCCGCCGTCGGCGGTGGAAGAATCATTGGTGAAGCGTGTCACTTCATCGACCTGCTGCGATTTCTTGGCGGATCGCATATCGCGACATTTCAGGCGAGCGCGATGGGAGTTTCGGGCGGGCGCAATAATCCCGCTGACAGCGTGAGCATCACGTTGAACTTTGCCGACGGCTCGGTCGGGACGATTTTGTATATCGCCAATGGAAACAAGTCCTTTCCGAAGGAGAGACTGGAAGTCTTTGCCGGCGGACGAGTTCTGCAGCTGGATAATTTCCGCCGTCTCACCGGATACGGATGGCCGGGCTTCCGGAGCATGAACCTCTGGCGCCAGGACAAGGGCCAGGCAGCGTGCGCCGCTGCATTCGTTCGTGCAGTCGAAAGCGGCAGTGCGCCGCCAATTCCGATTTCAGAGCTTGTGGAGGTCAGCCGGCTCTCGATCGAAATAGCGGACTCGCTTCGATGACGTGAAGATCCTCGTACTCACTTTCTATTATCCGCCTGACCTGAGTGCAGGCTCGTTTCGCATCGTTTCCATCGTGAATGCACTCCGGGCGCAGAATCCCGAGGCGGAAATTGACATCGTCACGACTCGGCCGAACCGGTACAGCTCGTTTTCCGCCGAAGCCCCGAGGAACGAATCGGGGTCGGGAGTTCGTGTCTCGCGGATTCCGCTGCAAAAACACAAAAGCGGAATGCTCGACCAGTCGCGCGCCTTCGTAAAGTTTGCGCTCCTGGCGCTGCGCGAAGTGCGGGGCCGGAAGTACGACATCGTGATCGCAACCTCCAGCCGCCTCATGACAGGCTTCCTTGGCGCGCTCGCTTCGCGCCGAACCGGAGCGCGTTTCTATCTCGATATTCGAGATATATTCGCTGACACAATTGGAGAAGTGGCTGCCGCGCCGGTAGCGTTGTTCGCGAAACCGTTCTTTTCGGTCGTCGAGAAATGGACT
>JBKJPM010000110.1:0-6612 GCA_046595175.1 Gemmatimonadaceae bacterium | reverse complement strand
GGTCCATTTGCTCCACGAGATACTCGAAAAGCGTTGTCTGCTCATCGATTGGGGGGGCAGCGACAATGATGCTTGCAATGGTCCCCGTGTTGAGCCCCGGCAGAATCGCTCCCCGCTTGCTTTGTGCGATCTGTGCCGACACGTATTGAGCATCATGAAGCAAGACCCGTAGCAACGGCGAATGGACAAGAGAAGAGTTTACTCTAATCCGAATTGTATCGGAATCCATGATTCCCGGAAACGGCAGAGCGTGCAAGAGGCGGGCATTCCCCAGGCTGCCTTTTCGCGTCAACAGTAAGTCGCCGATGCGAATCTGGTAGCTGGACAAGTCCGCGTAACGCTTGGGAGAGATCCATCGGTCTCCCCGATTGAAGTCCCCGGAAATCGTGTTCTCCTGGCCGTAGACTCTGTAACCCGTGTCGTGAGCGTCGAGGTCGAGTAGCATTCCTCCAAATGGGCCCATCTGAATGCCGTCAGGCTCGCGAACCAAATACCTTAGAGGACCAACCGTCCAATGGGCAGGAACGTCACCGAGCCATTCGATGCCGGAGGGCTTCATCGGCGCAGCGGGGTTCAGGCCCTTGGTGACGGCGTGCGAGATGACCGCCTGACGCTTCTCCTTCAGAAGCTCTATCAGCCGCCGCTGCTCCGCCACCAACACGTCGATCTTCGCCGTCTCGCGATCCAGAAACGAAGCAATCCGTCGCTGCTCCGAAATATGTGGCAACGGAACGATGGTCTCCGCAAGGTACGATTGCTCAATGCTTTCTACCGTCGCGCCCTGCTTGGCCCACGCCAGAAGTAGCTCATCGTTGAGTCCCTGCACCCATCGCAGAAAGAATAGGCTTGAACATAGAGCGGGGTCGAACGCCAATGCCTTCATGTCCTGATTTAGGGTAACTGGCGTCGCATTCATAGCCACCGGAATCGTGTGCTTCAAGATTCCCGAGCGTACGACCATGAGTAGCCGACCAGCTGGTAGCAGGGACGTCGTGCTATTGCGAAGCCCTTCGCTCGTGATTGATTCCTCCGTGCCAACAATGACTTCGGACTTCATGTCCTTCGGTGAGACCCAAGGAATATCACCGTTCCAGTATTCCAGCTTTTCGCGGCTCGGAGTGCCCCCGCCGGAAAAGGTGGCGATGTTTTTCAGCTTTCTAAGCGTCCAGTGTGTCGGAACCTTGCCGAGCCACGCGACGCCACTGTCCTTGTATTCCGGATAGCGCGGAAAGCTCATGCGTCGCCACGTTGCGGTGTCGCGGAGCTCTTCTTCGGAAGCCTTGTCGCCGCTGCTTCAAGTTCGCGAATCGCCTCCGCTTCGCCTTCGCTTTCTCGCAGTGCCCGGCGCCGCACCGCAAACGCTTCGTACTCACCGTCGGCCTTCCGAACTGCCGCTTCGCGACTGACGCTGCCACCATTTGGCAGTACCGCGCGGTCATTGAACCGCAGAAACTCGTCAAGCTTCGCTTGCCAAGTCCCGAGAAAAATCTGCTTCCGTCGCCGGGCCTGATCCTCGGCAAAATCGAGCAACATCACCACGACGCGATTGAGCTCGTCGATCTCCTGCTCCTTCAGGTAGTTCTTTGCCACCGCGACGTCGCCTTTGCGCACAGTTCCGCCCTTCCAGGCCGTGAGCCCCATGTTCGGCTGCGTCGCATCCGACCTGCTTGCAATGAGCTCCGGCGCCGTCAGCCCCGTCACGGCAAAGTGCAGCTTGTTCTGCATGATCTGGAAGACGACTTGGGTCTCCGCGTCACCCGGCGCATAGTCGGCAGCCATCGCCAGGATGTCACGCACGCGTAGATACATCCGGCGCTCACTCGCGCGGATGTCACGAATGCGCGCGAGCATCTCATCGAAGTAGTCCGGAACGTCAGGGCCGGGGTTCCTGAGCCGCTCGTCGTCCATCGCGAAGCCCTTCACGAGGTACTCACTCAGGAGCGCCGTGGCCCACTGCCGGAACTGGGTGCCACGCTTGCTGCGCACGCGGAAGCCAACGGCGAGGATGGCCGGCAGGTTGTAGTGTCGTAGCTGCCGCGACACGTCCCGCGCACCCTCGCGACGAACTTGTAAGTATTCCTTACAGGTTGCCGCCTCGCTCAATTCGCCTTCCTCGTACAGTGCCTTCAGGTGGAGTGTGATGTTCTGGGGCGTCGTCTGGAACAACTCGGCCATCAGTGCCTGGGTCAGCCAGATGGTCTCGTCCTCGAACCGACATTGGACGCGCGTCTGCCCATCGTCTGTCTGATAGAGAATGAGGCTGCTCGATGGGGACGCAAACTCGCCTTCGCTCATGACGTCAGATCCATGGCTTGCTGCTGAGGCTCTCGCGCATCTTCTGCCATTTCCTCAGCTCGATGCCAGTTCCACGTCCAGCGTAGCGCCGAGTGCCTTGGCGACCTTCACCAGCGTCGACATGCGCAGGTTGCCTGTTGGCCGCTCGATGAGTGCCACCTGCTGGCGCGTCACCCCAAGTCTCCGGCCGAGCTCTCCTTGCGAAATTTTCAACTCCTGCCGGCGCCAACGCACCTGGAGCGCGATAGCCACAGGCGGAGAGACACGCACGCGTAGCGCTCCCACACTCCTCTTGGCAATCGGCTGAGGCGGCGCCTCGCCGTCGAGAAGATGTGCCTCCAGCCATCCTTCGAGCGCTTCCTGCGCGATCGCGACGACATCTTCGTCCGCCTCGGCGAACGTCTGACATCCCGGGCAATCCGGGAATTCAACTTCGACGCGGCCGTCGTCCAGGCGCGTCGTCTTTGCGAGATACTCCATGTCCAGTCATCCCTCCATCAAGTAACCCAACCCGGCACTCCCGTCCACACACTCGCCACCCCACAGGGCCCCGGCTATCAGGTGAGCTTGATTACTCAATATCGTTCCATGCTCTTGACCGTACCGATCGGGAAGTCGTTGGCCGGGTGCTTCTCCGATCTGCAGTTGATACAGCGAAAGCTAGAATGTCCCAGCTTAGTGTCAAGTTGTAACTTGACAGACGTCATTGACGTTGTGCTTGCCGCCGACGTAGGTCTCGTCTTACTCCACAATCTCCCAGTCAAGTGCAAAGTCATTATAGGTTGAGCCGCCCCGGATGCCGGGAAGCGCCATTGACCTTATCCCATATATGGGCTAAGATCAACGACCCACTCTGACGACTACTTGCAAATGACTCGGTCGTGAAGGGCCCATGCACGTTCATCGCATACATCACAGCCTTTGGCCGGTCTGAAGTTCTGGAATACCTAGCTGAGCTGGAACGCTTTGATGCATACGCCTACGCCGGGTGGGATCACGAAGCCGAGATGATCGGCCGACACGGTACCGATATTGGCGCCCCTCACTGGGGCTGGCTGGGCGACGGGTTAGGTGAAGTGCGGTGGCGAGTCGGCAAGACGCGGCACCGCGTCATCTGCTCCGAGGAGAGTGAACGCCGCATCGTAATGCTGATGCCGCAGGACAAAAAGTGGAAAGCGTTTTCACCAGAAGCGCGCAGGACATGCCTGAAGCGGCGCACGGACTTCAGGTCAGCTGAATACAATCAATCGGCGCGTAGGCGACTTTTCGACCAGAGGCTCAAAAATGCGAGAGATTAACAAGTCATATAGCCCCGCTGTTCAAACGGCAATGACCCTCCTGCGCTCGCGCACGAACGTGAGCCGCATGATCGTCGAGTACCGGATGAAGCTTGGCTTGTCACAGGTCGAAGTCGCACGGCGCGCGGGAACCAAACAGTCCCGTGTGTCCGAGCTTGAAACCCTCGCTGGCAATGTCGTGTTCGATACTCTCGACCGCGTGGCGCTCGCGCTCGGGCTTGAGATCACGCTTCAGCCTCGGGCGGACGTTGCGCAAGAGCCGATTACGCAGAGCGCGTCCACGCTCGTAGAGCGCACCTACTCCACGGGAGCAGCGATGTTCTTCACCACCCCCATCCAGGGAGTGGCGAGTGCCGGTTACTTGGCTGGCGTATGACAGACGAAATGAATCCTACTGGCTTGGCACTTGGCCAAGTCTTCCTGTTGAGCGCACAGTTTGGGCACCGAGAGAACGTACTCTCACTTCCGGCGAACACACTCGTCGGGCCGCAGCAGATCCATATCGAGCTTGGACTGACGCCCCTGAACGACGGCACCGCGTACCTAGTGCAGACAACTGTCAATAGTCTGGCTAGTGATGACAGTCGGCTCTATGACTTTACCGTCACGATGGCTGGAATCTTTGAACAGCAGCTCGCGATAAAGGTGCTGTCGCAGGACGAAATTGTCGAAGTTGGTGCAGCAATTTTGTTCCCCTTCGTGCGGGAAGCTCTCGCCAACTTGACAATCCGTGGACGATTTGGACCAGTATGGCTAAACCCAATAAGCGTGCGGGCAGTGGCCGCGCGCCGAATAGACCAAGTGGTAGTAGCGGAACCTGCAGGCAAATAAAACCCCCGTGATTTCGAGGGCATGGACGGCCACAGACATGTACTTCTACAAGCAGCAGTTGGAACGAGCGTGGGCTGGCGATCCCGACTCGCTAAGGGTTCGAAAAGACCATCGGTGAAGGCCGAAGGCACCTGTGCGCCAAGCACATACTTCCCTTAGGGAATGGGCCAATTTGGCCACTCATGACGTCAGCCCCGCAATCATGGTGAGAATGCGATCCGTCACGCCCTTCAACTCCGCATCGATCTCCGCCAACGGCCGCGGCGGCTTGAACACATAGAAATGCCGGTTGAACGGAATCTCGTAGCCCACCCTGGTCTTCTCGTGATCGATCCACGCATCAGCCGCGTGCGGCAACACCTCGCGCTTGAAGTAGGTGTTCACGTCCTCACTCAGCGGCACATTCTCCGTGTCCCGCAGCGATGAATCAGGCGTCGGCTTGCCCTTGCCCTTGCCCTTGATGCCGAGGACCACCTTGCCATCGGCGTCGCGCTCCGGCCGTTCGACCGTGATCGTGCGATAGCCGAACTCCTCGTTCCTGAAAATGCGACTGATCGGCACACCGTCGCGACTGTACTCCTCGAAGTTGCCGAACAGTTTGGTGACCTCCTCGATGTGCGCGTCGCTCAGCTCCTTACGCTTGCTGCCGAGGCTCTTGCGCATCTTCTGCCAATAGGCGCTGGCGTCGATCAGTTGAAGCTTTCCCTTGCGAGCTTCCGGTTTGCGATTGCTCACGATCCACACATACGTGCTGATGCCCGTATTGTAGAACATGTCCGTCGGCAGGCCGATGATGGCCTCCACGAGGTCGTTCTCCATCACGTACCGCCGGATTTCGCTCTCCCCTGAACCTGCGCCTCCGGTAAACAACGGCGAGCCATTGAGCACGATGCCGAAGCGACTACCGCCGTCCACCGCAGGGCGCATCTTGGAAATGAGGTGCAACAGAAAGAGCAGCGAGCCATCGCTCACCCGCGGAAGCCCAGGTCCGAACCGCCCGTCGAAGCCCTTCTGCTCGGCTTCCTTGCGAATGTCCTTCTCGATCTTCTTCCACTCCACACCAAACGGTGGGTTGGAGAGCATGTAGTCGAAGTGCGTGCCGGGCAGGCCGTCGGCGGAAAGCGTATTGCCGAAGACGATGTTGTCGATGTCCTGCCCCTTGATGAGCATGTCCGCCTTGCAGATGGCGTACGACTCGGCATTCAGCTCCTGCCCGTACATGCGCAGCCGAGCGCCGGGGTTGTGCTGGAAGAGATGCTCGCCGGCGACGCTCAGCATGCCACCGGTACCGGCCGTGGGATCGTAAATGGTGCGAACGACCCCTGGCTTGTTGAGCGCCTCGTCATCCTCGATGAACAACAGGTTCACCATGAGACGGATGACTTCGCGCGGCGTAAAGTGCTCTCCGGCCGTTTCGTTCGAGAGCTCGGCGAACTTGCGGATCAGCTCCTCGAACACCGCGCCCATTTGCGCGTTGCTGACGACATCTGGGTGCAGGTCGATGTTGGCGAACTTCTCCGTCACCAGATATAGCAGGCCCGCCTTGGCCAGGCGATCGACCTGCGTATGAAACTCGAAGCGCTCGAAGATGTCGCGCACAGCCGGCGAGAACGCCTGAAGATATGCGCGCAGGTTCTCGCCGATGTTGTGCTGGTCGCCCATCAACACCTTGAGGTCGAGGGGCGACGTATTGTAGAAGAGCTGGCCGGCCTTCTTGAGCAGGAATGGCTCGGTGTTCAGCCCGGCCTTTTGCCGAACGACCAATTCCGCGAGGACCGCCGCCTTTGTGGGCTCGAGAACGCAGTCGAGACGGCGGAGGACGGCGAAGGGAAGAATGACCTTCCCATAGTCGGATTGCCTGTAGTCGCCGCGGAGCAGGTCTGCGACAGACCAGATGAAGGACGAGAGATTCGGGTCGGGCATGCGGTGTTTAGAAGGGAGAGCGCGCTCCCCTAATATTCCGCCTGGGCGCTCCTCTTGGATAGGCCGGGAAGGGGGCAGGAATTCGCGCCAGGCTGCGCTGTTTCGGTGATGATCCGCGAAGCAGTGTCGGCTAGTGTGCGACATGGTCCCTTGCACACCTCTGGCCGAGTGGTCCAAAGTATGGGTATGCCCGCAACGATTGGCGAGTGGACCGTCGACATGCTCGATGCGCTGCCGGATGACGGCCAGCGGTACGAGGTCATCG
>JBKJPM010000232.1:0-3598 GCA_046595175.1 Gemmatimonadaceae bacterium | reverse complement strand
GGTTTCTGGTGAATGCGACACCCGTTCCCGAATCGTCCCCAAGATTTCCGAAGACCATTGCAACAACATTCACACCGGTGCCGAGATCGTCCGGGATATTGTGGACGCGCCTGTAATCCACTGCTTTCTTGAGCGTCCACGATTTCCAGACGGCTTCGATAGCGCCCCAGATCTGCACCTGCGGATTCGTCGGGAACTCTAACTTGGTGGTGTTGCGAACAAGTGCCTTGTACTCCTCCACAAGATTTCGCAGCGCGTCTTCAGTGAGGTCGGCATCCATATCTGCGCCGGCAGTCATGCGTTTGGCCTTGAGCAGGTGCTCGAAGCTGCTCGCCGGCACCCCGAGCACGACGTCGGAGTACATCTGGATGAAGCGGCGGTACGAGTCGTAGGCGAAGCGGGCGTTCCTGCTCTGCTTCGCCAGTCCTACAACTGTGCGGTCGTTGATGCCGAGGTTGAGGATGGTTTCCATCATTCCGGGCATGGACACAGACGCGCCCGATCTCACCGAGACCAGCAGTGGATTCTTGGGATCTCCGAACTTCTTTCCCGCAGCCGCCTCAAGCCGCGCGATATTGCCCTCGACTTCTGCGCGCAGCTTGTCGGAATACTTCCCTGACTTGAGATAGTTGACGCACTCGCTGCACGCGATCGTGAATCCCTGGGGGACTGGCACTCCAAGATTTGTCATCTCGGCCAGGTTTGCACCCTTGCCGCCCAGGATGAGCTTCATGTCCTTGGTACCCTCGGCACTTCCGTTGCCGAAGAAAAAAACTGACTGGGCCATCGTCAGCAGCCGCAGCCGAAACGGAGCTTCTGTGGGTCTGCGGGCGGCGGGGTCGGATAATCTCCGGAGAAGCATGCGTGACACAGCCCGCCCGGTCCGTCAGGCACTGACTCAAGCATTCCGTTGAGGCTCAGGTATCCAAGCGAATCCACGCCCAGTTCCGCCGCAATTCCGTCGTGGGTGAGTCTCGCCGCAATCAGCTCTTCGCGGTTGGGCGTATCAATCCCGTAATAGCAGGGACCCGTGATTGGGGAGGAGCTCACTCGCATGTGCACTTCGCGGGCGCCTGCCGCGCGGACCATAGCAACGAGCCCGCGAGTGGTCGTGCCGCGGACGATGGAGTCATCCACCATCACCACGCTCTTTCCCTCGAGCACTTCACGAACTGCGTTGTATTTGACTTTGACCTTTGCATCACGTCCCGATTGAGTGGGCTGGATGAATGTCCGTCCCACGTAATGATTTCGAATCAACGCCAGCTCGAGCTGCAATCCCGATTCCTCCGCATAACCTAACGCAGCTGAATTAGACGAATCGGGAACGCTAAACACGAGCTCCGCCGATGGGGCGGGGCATTCTTTTGCAAGGCGCCTGCCGAGATTTCTGCGGGCGCGGTCAACCGATCCACCGAACACGCGGCTGTCAGGTCGCGCGAAGTACACATATTCAAATACACACCGGCGCGACTCGAGTTTCTGGAGAGGGAAGCTGGATCGGATTCCCTCTGAGTCGATCGCTACGACTTCACCCGGCTCGACTTCCCGAACGACTGACGCGCCGATGATATCCAGGGCACAGGTTTCGGATGCAACCACGAATGCATCGTTCAGCTTTCCAATAACCAGCGGGCGCCATCCCCGTGGATCGCGCGCGGCCAGGAGGGTGTTCCCAAGGATCACTACTATTGAATAGGCGCCTTCGACCCCCTGGAGAGCGGCGCCGAGTCGATGCTCTGGCGGACCGGCGGGAGTGCGGGCGAGGCGATGAACCAAAACTTCGGAGTCCATCGTGGAACTGAAGATCGAGCCATTCTCCTCGAGATCGCGGCGGAGTTCGGTGGCATTGATCAGGTTCCCGTTGTGTGCCAGGGAGATGTGGCCGTCGCGGAAACGCGCGAAAACCGGTCCGGCATTCTCAAGGGTCGAGGAGCCGGCCGTGCTGTAGCGTGTGTGGCCTATTGCGATTGCTCCCCGCAGTGACGCGATCTCGGCGGGAGTGAAGCCTTCGGATACGAGACCCATCTTACGGATGGCGCGCGCGCCCTGGGTTTCGTCGAATGCGACAATTCCGGCAGACTCCTGTCCGCGGTGCTGCAGAGAGTACAGGCCGAGATGTGTGAGCTCTGCGGCTTGCTCCGTACCAATGATTCCAAAGACACCACACATCAGGCGACTCCTGCGAGCTCTGGGTCAGCTGCGCCGGCAGCAACTGCAGGCGCGTTCATGGCGCGGGGAATTGCTTCGTAATATGCGTCCGCAAGCTGATTGATGTTGGCAGCGAACATTTTTCCCTGTGCAGTGATTTCGAGCACTAGCGTCTCGCGGACCGTCCCGATAATACGAGCCGGCACTCCGTGTCTGCGCGCGATGTTCAGCACCATCGCCGAATCCTGGGTGGATACGATCGCGCGTCCCTGGGACTCGCTGAAAAGCAGTGACCGGAGGGGAATTCCATCCCACGCTGACAGGTCAACGGAGGCGCCAAGCATGTCAACCCGGTTCATGATGCAGCATTCAGCGAGTGCAACTCCAAGTCCTCCGTCGCTGCAGTCATGCGCCGAGGACAGGGCACCGGCTTTTATCGATTCGAGCAGCGCTTCGATCAATGCCTTTTCGGCTGCGAGGTCGCACATCGGCGGAGCGCCAGCCACAATTCCGTGGATCGAAGCGAGATACTCTGAACCACCGAGCTCGTCAACACATTCCCCGAGCAGGATGATTTCGTTGCCGGAATAGATGAACGCGGAGCCGGTGATATGGCTGACGGAATCAATCAGTCCGACCATTCCAATTACTGGCGTAGGATAGACAGCGCCGGTCGGACTCTCATTGTAAAGCGAGACATTTCCACCCGTGACAGGCGTTCCAAGAGCTGTGCATGCCTCGCCAATACCACGAATCGCTTCCTTGAGCTGGTGGTACACTTCGGGTTTTTTGGGATTTCCGAAATTCAGGCAGTTGGTGATTGCCATGGGACGCGCGCCAGCGCAGGCCACGTTACGCGCAGCTTCAGCGACCGCGACGCGTCCGCCTTCCAGCGGGTCGAGATAGACATAGCGTCCGTTCCCGTCGGTCTTGACCGCGACTGCCTTGTCTGTCCCGCGAATGCGGAGCACTGCGGCATCGCCCCCGGGCCCAATGACAGTGTTGGTGCGCACGGTCGAATCGTACTGTCTGTATGCCCAGCTTTTGCTTGCGATCGTCGGGGAAGAGAGCAGCGCACGCAGGGTCCAGAGTGGATCGGACTCTTCGGCAAGCTCGGCGATGTTGTTCACTTTTTGTTCACGGAGCTTTTTAATTGCTGCCGACTCGCGGGCCTCCGGCGTGTACATGGGACAGTCGGTGACCAGTCGCGATCCCGGGAACTCCGCGACCACGCGGTCGCCTTCAGTAACGCGGTAGACAGGCTCGGAAATAATTTCACCAATCACAGCGGCTGTGAGATCCCATTTCGCGAGAATCTCCTCGACTGCGCGCTCACGACCCTTTTTGGCGACAACGAGCATTCGCTCCTGCGATTCGCTGAGCAGAATCTCGTAGGGAGTCATGCCAAGCTCGCGCACAGGTACCTTGGTGACGTCGATAGTCACAC
>JBKJPM010000165.1:0-3048 GCA_046595175.1 Gemmatimonadaceae bacterium | reverse complement strand
ATTCGAGCGATGTCGTCGAGCTCCGACGAATCCACGACGGGTGTGCGCCTCACTTCAGTGACGATCTCGCATCCCGCGGCACGCATCAATCTGGAAAGCGTTTCCCATGTCGGGTTGGTTGTTCCCAGCTCGATACGCGCCACCACCGATTGAGCGGTTCGGGCTTTGCGCGCCAATTCCCGCTGGGAGAGTTTGGCTGCATTCCTGGCCTTTTTGAGAATGCCGGATGCGTCGAATGGCTTCATAGAAGAATGATAGCTTGTTAGCTATCACATTTCAAGCCATAAGGTGCTTCCGTGCGTTCCGCAAAACCAGGACGGACAACTGCTTTACTACTTCGGTCGGACTACCTTGTTCAGCCAGGCATCGGCGCGATAATCCACTGTGCCGGCGGTCGCCCGCTTCATGTCGCGGGAGGCAGTGACAGATGCGATGGGGCGGGGGGAGACCCAGAAGCGTTTCGGGGTTCCAGGTCCGCCCAACGTGAAGAAGCTCTGATTGCCCTGCGTTTCTTCAAGTGTGAGGAGCAGGCCGCCATCCTGCATGACAGACATCGCTCCACCTTCTGTAAAAAGAGTCGTCCAGTTTTCGACTGACCTGGTCGCCATGTTCATCTTTGCGATGCTGAGCGAATCGTTCGTCAGGTTCCAGCCTGCGATGAAGACGTTGTCAGCAGAATTGTCAGACACCAGCCATGTCATCTGCCCCATGTGCTTTGGCTTGGGAATGGATTTCGTCACACTGCCGTCGCGAATCATCAGCGAATCACCCGGGCGTGGGATCCACACCCATCGGCTCCCGGCACGCTGAAAGGCGAAAATCGTCGAATCATTGGTCTGGAAACTCTCACTCTGCGCACCGCTTCGAATGTCGATCAGGGCAAAACTTGTCTTCGCGCCGGCACGGGTGGATCGTGCAATGGTGACGGAGTCAACCCAGAAAGCGGAGATGGGAGCGCCGGAACCAGCGAGCGGGGTTTCCTGGCCACCGCCAAAGGGAAGAACGGAATAGCGAACTTCCGCGCGCTCTCCGCCGAGCGGAACTGTGCGGCGCACAAGAATGCGTGAACCGTCGGGAGAAATCCGGCCCGATACGGGGCTGGATGCACGCGCAATCTGGTGCTCGCTGGAAAGATTCCCCTTGAGCAGGTCGGGCCATTCAAGTGCCCATGCTCCGTAGTCGTACGTGCCTTCATCCATCACCATCGCGCTTCCGTCAGCCGTTACTGAAAATCCCGTGAACAATCCCGCAACCATGGTATCCTGGCGCGTCGCAAGTTTTCCTGTGGACCGGTCGATTCCAATTCGCACAATGGCTTCGCCCTGTCCGCTGCCTGCGCGAGAAAGCCATACAGCATCGTTGGTCGCAAGCCCGCCGCAGGTGCAGGCGTTGTGAACGTTGTCCAGAACTTTTCCACTCCGGTCAATGACCTGCCAATATCCGCGCGGCGGCTGGATGACGAGCGTCAACATCCAGTTCGTTCCCGGCACTGCGGAGATGGATGCGAGCCCCCTTCCTCCCCCGCCAACCTTGATGCTGTCGCGGACGACTCCGTCCAGTCCCGCAACTTTTACCCAATAGATGGAGTCAGCATGAAAGGCGGGCCCAAGCAGAAGTGAATCACCGTCAGCATAGAAGGAAGCGGGGCCAGCGGTGAGAAAACGCGGCGGGGCACCGAGAGCGGAGACGAGCCATGTGCCACTTCGCCCGTTGTTCGTTCCCGACAGCAGCAGGTTCCGGCGATCGGGACTCCATTTAATATCGTAGCCGGATGCGGCGCCTTCGAGGATTGTACGGGTGACGGAGCTGCCGACATCCTGCACAACAATCGAGTAGCGGCAGCCTTCACTGCCGCCGCACTTCCTGGTGAGATAAGCGAGCTGTTTTCCGTCCGAGGATATTGCCGGTGCGCGCACAGTTCCCGTGGTAGTGAGCTGGGTCTTTTCACCGAGCACGGCCCTGGGTTCCTTCGCCAATTTGCCGGACGCCACAAAGGCCCCGATGATCGCTGCGGCGACTCCCGCCGTAATCGCGCCGATCATGATCTTGCGATTCTTTTTTGCCGGAGCTGACGAGGTCGTTGCTTCAGTGGGCGCCTTCTCGATTGCGCGAACGAAGTCGCCGGCAGTCGCATGCCTGTCGGCCGCTGTCTTGGAAAGGGCTTTCGCGACTGCATCATCCATTGGAATGGGTATGCTGTCGCGCAGGATGCGAAGCCGTGTCGGCTTCTCGGTCATCAGCTTCGCGATCATTGACTGAGCGCTTCCGCCACTGACCGGTGGTTCTCCGCCCAGCATTTCGTAGAATACCGCAGCGAGTGAGTACACATCGCTGCGCGCGTCAATGTTGCGATCGCCTGTCGCCTGCTCGGGACTCATGTACTGCGGTGTTCCGAGCGAGAGTCCTGTCTGCGTCAAACGGTTTCCGCCCGCTTCACTGACTGCGAGCGCGATCCCGAAATCGGCCAGCATCGCTTCGCCTTCCTGCAGCAGGATGTTCTCCGGCTTGATGTCGCGATGTACCAGTCCCTGTCGGTGAGCATAGTCGAGGGCGCTCGCCACCTGCTTGATTATCGCGACTGCTTCCTCGATGCTCAGCTGCTGCTCGCGATCCAGTTTGGAGCGGAGGGATTCACCGCGGACGTAGGGCAGTACATAGTATAGAAAGCCGTCCGCATTACCCGAGTCGATGAGCGTCAGGATGTGCGGATGATCGAGCCGAGCGGAGATCTTGATTTCGGCGAGAAACCGTTCAGCGCCGAGGACTGCACCCAGCTCTGGTCGCAGAACCTTGAGGGCAACTTCGCGATCCAGCTTTCGGTCGCGGGCAAGGTAGACGATGGCCATTCCACCCGAGCCCAGCTCGCGCTCGATCAGGTAGCGTTCATCAAATGCGGCTGCGAGAAGCGGGGGTGTATCCATGGGGCCAAAATAAGTGCGTTTCCGGAAATGCGCAGGAGTTCGTTTGTTTCTCAACAAATGCGGCGCGCGGCGGGCCACTTAGATTCCTCAACGCCCATGAATCGCAACCCGGGAATTCTCTTCGCGC
>JBKJPM010000163.1:0-2655 GCA_046595175.1 Gemmatimonadaceae bacterium | reverse complement strand
GCCATCCAATGCAATCGCACTGCGTGAGATGGGTCTCGTGCTCTACACTGCGCACCAGTACACGCTTTCCCGCAATTTTTTCGTCCGTGCCCTGAAGGCTAGTCCGAGCGACTCCGCCTCGAAGGGCTATCTTGGCTGCGCATTGATGCAGACCGGGGGTAATGAGGCGTTGAGCGAAAAGTTCATTCGCGATGCGGGGCCCGGAGTATGGAGTTCGTGTGGCCGCCTTACCGGCGCATCCCCTCCGACTATCCGGTGATCGAATTCCGTAGCGTCACAAAGACCTACAAATCGCTCCTCGGCCGGACAGTCAAAGCGGTCGAGGAGTTTTCGTTGCAGGTGGCCGAAGGAGAAATCCTCGGAATAGCAGGTCCGAACGGGGCAGGCAAAAGCACGCTCCTGTCCATGCTGCTTGGACACTTTCCGCCTACGAGTGGCGAAATCGTCGTTGATGGCATATCGCCGCGCCGATTTGTGGAAAAGAATGGGATCGGCTACCTCTCGGAGCTCATTGCAATTCCGCCAAGGTGGAAGCTGGAAGTCGCACTTGAGCGGTATGCTGTGCTGGCAGGCATCGAGCCATTGCAGGTGCGCAGTAGAGTTGATCAGGTAATCGCGCAGCTCGGACTCGATGAGCATCGAGGAAAGCGCGTAAAAGCACTTTCCAAGGGTACGCTGCAGCGACTCGGACTTGGACAGGCGCTTTTGCGCGACGAACGGCTCATGATCCTGGATGAGCCTACGCATGGACTCGATCCAGTGTGGACACAGAACTTCCGTGACATAGTTACAAGCCTGCGAAGTCCCTCACGCACCATCATCATTGCCTCACACAATCTCGACGAACTCCAGCGTGTCGCGGATCGTGTTGCCATTATAGATCATGGAAGTCTCCAGCGGCTTGTAACGACTGGATTTTCGGATGACGACCAGTCATCCGGCAAATACCACATCGGAGTTGCTGGAGGGAAGGATCTGGTCGCGGCGATCGAGCCGCGGGCTCGGGAAGCTGGCGCGAATGAATTTGAAATTGGGCCAGTCACGCTCGTCGATCTGAATTCCGTCATCAAGCGGCTGCTGGAAGGTGGCGTCCTGATCGCCAGCATTGTTCCTTCGGAGTCGGTTCTCGAGCGTCAGTTCCGCGAAGCCGTGAGTGAACATTCTGCCGGTGATGCTCAATGATGCGCGCAAATGTCTCGAGATACGCACGCTGGCAGCTGCAGGATTTCCTGATCGATCGCGGAGTCGCGATCGTGCTTATCAGTGTCCTGCTCGCCGCTCCCGAAGTGATAATGATGGGTCGGCTGAAGGGACCTTTCCTGCGGGATCCGACTCAGATGATCCTCAGGTTGACAACGACCCTGTCGATCATCTTTTCACTCGTTTCACTTAATGGGCAGGTCTCGAACGACAGGACAAAGGGCTATTTCAAGTTTCTGTTCGCAAAACCGATTTCACCGGCTGTGTATTACGCGCAACAGTTTGCCGTCTGGTTCGTGGGCCTGATGATCGTCGTAAGCGTTCTCATAGGAGTCTTCTACCTGACCGCCGGACCAGTTTCACCCTGGCCGATCCTGTGGTATGTGGCTCTCACATACCTAGGCTTCGGCGGAGTCGGATTCTTTATTTCCGTCGTCACGCGACGCGATTGGCTGGTGTTAATCGGATTCTGGACGCTGACCCAGATTTTGGTTTCTGTGTACAAGGACGAGAATTCATGGATTGAAAGAGTCTTTTTCCTGTTTCCCCCGGTTGAGCACCTGGGCAATGCGGGGAAAGCGCTGCTGCGGCAGGGAATGGTGGGCTCGGGCGACATTGCATGGATACTTGGGTACAGTGCGGTGTTCTTTGGCCTTGGGCTCTATGTGCTGCACAAGCGCCCCTTTCATTCGTGAGCGAGAGAAGACACCTCGATCCTTTCGCATCGGATAAAGTTGTAAAGGTCGTACTGCGCAACGGACTGCGAGTCCTGCTGCTCCCAGATGCTTCCGCGCCCGTCGTTGCCGTTGTCACGCGGGTTAACGCCGGCTATTTCGATGAGACCGACGACGTCGTTGGAATAGCGCATGTCCTCGAGCACATGTTCTTCAAGGGAACTTCGATCCGTGGCGTTGGAGATATCGCAAAGGAGACTAAGGCGAGCGGCGGCTATTTGAATGCTCACACGATTTACGACAACACGACCTATTACACAGTACTTCCGTCGAGTGGACTACGAACGGGGCTCGAGATCCAGGCTGACGCGTACTCCAGTTCAGTAATCGATGCGGTCGAGCTTGGAAGAGAGCTAGAAGTGATCATTCAGGAAGCAAAACGAAAGTCCGACAACCCTTCAGCTGTGGCGACGGAAACCGTGTACGAGCTGTTGCATGAGCGGCATCGAATGCGTCGCTGGAGAATCGGACGGGAAGAGGGCCTGCGAAAGCTGACGCGTGAGCAGCTTCTCTCGTTCTACCAAAACTTTTACAAGCCGTCGAATACCATTCTCGCAATCGCCGGCGATTTCAGTGTCGAGAAAGTTCTGATTGATGTGGAGCGTCTGTACGGAGGTCTCCCGGCGGGAGCCCCCGTGCGGAGTGAACGCCCAGCGGAAATACACGCGCCCGCATTTCACTATCGTGAGCTTGCAGGCGATATCGCACAAAGCCAGGTAGT
>JBKJPM010000075.1:0-3886 GCA_046595175.1 Gemmatimonadaceae bacterium | reverse complement strand
CCAGCGCACGTCGGCGCCGAGATCTACCAGCGTTTCGATGAGAACCGCTGTCTGGATGGTCATGTGCAGTGAGCCCATGATCTTTGCGCCCTTGAGCGGGTTCTTTCCCTTGTACTCGTCGCGCAGTGCCATCAGGCCTGGCATTTCATGCTCAGCGAGGCGGATTTCGTTGCGGCCCCACTCTGCGAGCGAAATGTCCGCGACCTTGAAGGCCGGGCGTGAATCGTCTTTGGAAGGCGCGGATGCGCGCTTTGGTTCGACAGCGGTTGTCACGATGTTCTCCTGGTATCCAGTAACTGTTTAATAGTAAATGCTACGCGGTTTTCTCAAGCCTGAGCTTCGTTTTCCTGCGGGCGCGGTTGTCGCCTGCGCGAACGAGTGCAACGGCTTCGCGCCGTACTGCCGTCGCGGCGAACAAGGTCGGACCGTTGGCGCCGGGATCTGCCGGCAGCTGCACGTATCTGAATTTGTCCAGGCCCGCGGCCCTCATCCAACCTGCCACCGTCAGCTCAGAGAAGCCGAGCCATAGGTGACCCATCGCCTGCTCGAATTCCTGCCGGTCGTGCGGCGTCATGTCCACGATCAACAGACGACCTCCACGGCGGAGAGTTCGTGCAGCTTCAACAACTGCTTTTTCGGGATCGACTACGTGGTGCAGAACGAGGAAGAGCAGGGAAGCGTCGAGCTCGCCATTGGAAATTGGCAGCGACTCGAGTGATCCAGCTCTCACCGAAACGTTCTTGTGTTCGCCGAGCCGCTTCTTTGCGGCCGTGAGCATCGCGCTCGACTCATCCACTGCGATCACTTTTCCGACGAACGGGGAAAGGGATTCTGCGATCTGGCCGGTGCCGCAGCCGAAATCACCGATGATCATGTCGGTATCGAGCAGTCCGAGCAGAGCTTGCAGGTCGGCGCGCTGACCGAAGAGCTCAGTTCTGATTGCGTCCCATTTACCGGCCGATGAGGAAAAGAACTTTTGGGATTTTCCTTTGCGGCGAGCGAGGACTGCGTCGAGTCGGCGTGCATCCTGATCAGCCGAGGGGGTCGTCGTGACCTGCTCGCGGACCAGGTGCCAGAGCTTTTTGGAGTCCGCCTCTAGCTTGTCCGCCACCATTCTATAGTGGCGGCTGGTGCCGTCGGCTCGGGACATCAGCCAGCTCTCGTCGCATAGTGTCTTGAGGTGGCGGCTTACGGTGGACTGGGGGAGTTGGAGCACGGACTGGAGCTCAGCAACGCTGAGTTCGTGCCTCTCGAGAACGAGTAGCATGCGCCCCCGGACCGGATCGGCCAGGGAGTTCATCTGTTCGTAGATCGTCGGGGTGGAGCCGTTCAATCCGTTCATCCGGATAGAAGGATAGATTGTTTTGTAGTGCGGGTCAAGGGTCACGGCGGTCAATTTTTGACCGTCGAGTCAGGGTTGAGATTGCGTATCGTCCGAGATCATGGATGGAAGACACCCTTTTGAGGTGCCAATGGGGCACTTGGGTCGGGCGGCCGAGCCTGAGCGGCGTTACCGACTGCTTGAGTTGGTGAGGCGCCGAATACGGACGCTGCACTACAGCGAGCGCACTGCTGAAGCGTACTGTGACTGGATCCGGCGCTTCATTATTTATCAGGGGCGCCGGCATCCGTCTGTGTTGGGTGGCAGGGAAATTGGCACTTTTCTCGGCTACCTAGCGAATGATCGAAATGTGAGCGCTTCCACGCAAAACCAGGCATATGCGGCACTTCAGTTCCTGTATCGCGAGGTTCTGCGAATTCCGGTTGGTATTCCCGAAACGTTTTCACGGGCGAAGCGGGGCGCGCGTTTGCCTATTGTGCTTTCGCGGGAAGAGGTTCGCGTGGTGCTGCACAGCATGCGTGGCGTGCCACGCCTATGCGCGACACTACTATATGGGAGCGGTCTCCGTGTGCGGGAATGTCTCGAGTTGCGAATGAAAGATGTCGACTTTGATCGGCAGGAGATTGTGGTGAGGGCGGGGAAGGGCGACAAAGATCGAAGAGTTCCGCTGCCTGTTGCCGGAGTACCCGCGCTAAAGGTTCACTTCGAGCGCCGGCGAAGGCAATGCGAGCGGGACAGGCGAAATGGTGTTCTCGCTCCGCCACTGCCGTGGGCACTTGATCGCAAATTGTCGGCGTCGGGGCGGGACTTTCCCTGGCAGTTTGTGTTTGTTGGGTCACGTCCGAACTATCGGTCGAAATCCGGGGAACCGGTCCGGTACCAGATGCACGATTCCACCCTTCAGCGTGCGTTCAGTACCGCCGTTCGGGAAGCCGGCCTTACCAAGCGTGCGACCTGTCATTCGCTCAGGCATTCATTTGCCACCCACCTGCTCGAATCCGGGACGGACATTCGCACCATTCAACAGCTGCTGGGGCACACGAGTCTTCGTACGACCATGATCTACACCCACGTCCTCAATCGTGGCGGACTGGGCGTAGTAAGTCCGGCAGACAGGTTGTAAGGAGGGGGTGCCTGACGAGTCCATACACTGCACCCACAAAACCAGCCGCGATTAGACCGCATACGCTTGCGGCCTATTTCCCAGTTTCACTGAGCAGGATTCAATAGACCGGCGGCCGAGAGTGCTTTTTTCCCACAGCCTGCAGCATATTATGTCGAGCTAATAACCAGTTATGCCGCAGCAGATATTCCTTGGAGAACAACATGATTGACCTTCGCGATCACTGGCAGTCTGTATACAAGGAGAAAGCGCCGGAAGAGGTGAGCTGGTTTCAGCGCGAACCTCGACTCTCCCACTCTCTCATTACACGCGCCGCAGGTTCGCCCGATGCACGCATTGTGGATGTGGGAGGTGGCGCATCTACCTTGGTTGACTCACTGCTTGCCTCGGGCTACAAGAATATTACGGTTCTCGACTTAGCCAAGGCTTCCCTGGACCGTGCGCAGGCTCGGCTCGGCGCAAACTCAATACAAGCAACATGGCTGACCGCTGATGTTCTCTCATTTGCATTCCCGCCACAGGGCGTTGATGTATGGCACGATCGTGCAGTCTTTCATTTCTTGACACGCGCCGAGGATCGGGATCGATACGTTGCACAGGTGAAGCGAGCGGTCCGTCCCGGCGGACATGTGTTGGTCGCGACATTCGCGGAGGACGGCCCAACCAGGTGCAGCGGCCTATCGGTAGTGAGATATACTTCCGTCCAGTTGCATGGAGTGTTTGGACCTGGTTTTGTGCTAGAAGAAAGCGCCCGCGAGACTCACACGACGCCGAGTGGAGTGCATCAACCATTTACGTATTGCCTCTGCCGTTGGGAGCCTGAACCTTCAGAGCGGGCCGCGGCATAACACACGTTGCTGCTGTCAATCACTTTTCGGAACCTCGCTGCGCTCGGCACTATTAGATGTGCTTGCAGCAGAACTTGAACGTTAGGCCTAACTAATAGCATTGCCTTAACTTAAGAATACTTGAGCGAAGACTGGTCGCGCGACGAAGTCGAGCTAACCGTTAGCGATTACCTTGACATGCTCTCTTCGGAGTTGCGTCAGGACAGCTTTATCAAGGCTGACCATTATCGGGCTCTTCAGCCCAAGTTGCGTGATCGAAGTCCAGGATCGATTCAGTTCAAGTATGGAAACGTCAGCGCCGCACTTTTAGACCTCGGTCTGCCTTTCGTCGACGGCTACAAGCCGTATGCGAATTACCAGCACTTAGTATTGGAGGTGGTCCGAGAGCAACTCGATCACCGACCGGACCTTATTGCAGCTATTCAGGCCGACGTGGCCCAACCTGCATCTGCGCCAGCCTTCGACGATATTCTTTCTGTTTTAGTTGAGCGGCCCGCCGCCGAATCAAAACGGAAACCCGCACGCCCACTTCGCGCTTGGTTTGAAAAGCCGCGAATTTCGGTGGGAATCAAC
>JBKJPM010000251.1:0-3428 GCA_046595175.1 Gemmatimonadaceae bacterium | reverse complement strand
CCGGGATTGATCAGCGGTTGCTCACCGACAACTCCCTCACCTGTCACTTCCGTGTCTTCGCCAACCTCGTCATGTATTAGCCACCGCCGCGACAAAAGCTGGCCCGGCAGTGAGCCGATGTTCTCGATGCGGATGAAATACGCAAAGAGATAATGATTCTGCGAAGGCTCAGACTGGTCGCGAAGATACATTGGCCGAACGGTAATCCGGATCCCGTTCGATTCCTTGTAGTAGAAAGTGCTGGCTGCCATGTTCCTCAAATTAGCGGGTGTACAAAAGAAAAAGAGCCCGGAAGCGCATCATCACGCCGCCGGGCTCTCCTTCATTCCGTCCTACCAGATGACAGCACGTACTGAATCAGCGCGCACCATCCGATCGCCAGGCTTGCAGCCAAATGCCTGCGCGAATTCCGGAAGATTGGATAGCGGCCCATTGGTCCGCCACAGGGCAGGTGCATGCGGATCCGTGAGGATACGCTGACGCTGCATCTCCGGACGCATGCTCTGCCGCCATATCTGCGCCCAGGCCAGGAAGAACCTCTGCTCCGGCGTGAACCCGTCTATCAGTCCCGGGCGGCCCTTCTCAGCCAGCGCCTTCTGCAGCGCCGCGTACGAGACTGAAAGCCCGCCGAGATCGGCTATGTTCTCACCGAGAGTGAGATCACCTATTACATGGACACTGTCCAGGACTGTGTAGCCCGTAAACTGTGTGGACACGAGATGGGTCTTAACCTGGAAATTCTTGAGGTCGGACTCGGTCCACCAGTTGCGAAGATTTCCCTTCTCGTCGAATTGACTGCCCTGGTCGTCGAAGCCGTGCGAAATCTCGTGTCCGATCACAGCTCCCATGCCACCATAGTTCACGGCATCATCGGCCTTGGGATCGAAGAACGGCGGCTGCATGATGCCAGCCGGAAAAACAATCTCGTTCATTGACGGGTTGTAGTACGCATTGACCGTCGGTGTTGTCATTCCCCAGTCGGTACGATTGACAGGCTTTCCGATCTGTGCGAGGTCACGCTTGTTCTCGTATACCGTGGTAACAATCCGATTCGGGAGATACGAACCGCGGCGAATCTTGAGCGTCGAGTAATCGCGCCACACATCCGGATAACCGATCTTCCGCACATAGGTATTCAGCTTCACGAGTGCCTGCTTGCGGGTGTCGGGGCTCATCCATGGCAGCGTGTTGATGCGTTCACGATAGACGTCCACGAGATGGTTGATCATGTCCAGGGCGCGAGCCTTTGCCTGCGGCGTGAAGTTCTTCTCCACGTAAATCCTTCCAAGTCCATCGCGGAGTCCAGCGTCGGTTGCACGCGTGCAGCGCTTGTAACGGGCAAGTTGTTCCTTTGCGCCTGTCAGCTTGCTGTCGAACGCAAAATTCTCGTTCACGAAAGGCGAGCTGAGACTTCCCGCGTACGAACGGATTGTCTTCCACCGCAGATACGACTTCCAGTCGGCAAGCGGAACAGCAACCAGCAAACTGTCCACGGCCTTCATGAAATTAGGATTCTGAACATCCACAGCCGGTATCGCTGGCGTGCCGAGATCGGCGAAGTAGTGCTTCCAGTCAAAGTGCGGTGTAAGTGCGGCCAGCTCCACCGGCGTCCTGCGATTATAGGTCTTAATCGGATCGCGCAGTTCGACGTTCGTCATCGAAGCTTTTGCAAAGGCAGTCTCCAGTGCGAGAATCCGCTGCGCCTGCTCGGCAGCGGCGGCAGGCTTAACCCCCGTCAGCGCGAGCATTTTCTGGACATGATCGACGTAATCCTTTCGGATCTGCTGGAAGCGCGCCGTGTTCTCGAGATAGTAGTCGCGGCTGGGCAGCGTCAGTCCACCCTGCGTGGCACCACCAATAACTGATTCCGAATTCTTTGCGTCCTGCGTGGCGCCGAACCCAAAGATTGCTGGAACTCCCTGAAGGTGCAGGCGGGCGAGCTCACTCTGTAGCTGACTACGATTTGTAATGGCGTTTATCCGACCGAGCACCGGCATCAGCGGGGCGGCCCCATCTCGTTCCGCGCGCGCCGAATCCATGCACGACGTGTAATAGTCCGATACCAAATGCTCGTTCATCGAAAGCTTGCGGCCTTTAGCCGCGGTGATGTCGTTCAGGATTACCTGGAGGGCGCCCTGATTTCTCTCGTTGAGCTCATCGAAACTCCCCCAACGGGAGAATGCAGCGGGGATTACAGTCCGCTTTGCCCAGCCACCGTTCGCAAATGCATTGAAGTCCGAACATGCATTTGCGCTGCGATCGATGTTCGCCGGGTCAATGGGTACCGCCTGTACATACATCGGAGCCTGGGCGCCGGCTTTCGTCGATGCAATCGCAACCGCGGCAACAACAGCGATGCGTTTTACTTGGTTGAGCATCCGTATTCTCCCTTTGGTTTGTTTGTCCTGCTGTTCCCAGCCACTCTTCTTACGCTCTCGCCCGGCTTTTTGTTCGCTTTCGAGCCGGCTTCATTATGGTTCCCCTGCACTTCTCTGCTCCGCAGCGGCAGGCATAGAACTTTTCCAGCTCATCATCGTTCTCCCCTGTCCGCTCGTACATGTAGTCGTAGGCGAGCTCGGTGCCGGGCTCGATTGTCCTGAGAGCGTAAATAAAAATCCGCTTCCCCTCGATCACCGCCTCACAATTGGGATCGCAGGAGTGATTGATCAGGCGCGCATCATTGCCCTCGACTGCCCCGTCAATCACTGTCCTGCCATCCAGCGTAAAAAGGAAGGTGTGGTGACGCTTCATCTTGTCATCGTCATACCGGCGATCAGCTTCCTTGTTAGTTATTCGCTCACCGGCGTATTCGATTATCCGCTGGCCCTTCCTGAGTTTTCTCGCGGCAAAGACTCCCTTTCCCTGGATTCCGGATTTACGGACTTCGTACAGTGGCTCTCGCTTCGCGTATGAGGTTTTTGTCGCACGACCCGCAAATCTTGCTCGGTTCTTCTTGCCTTCCGCCAATTCTGTCTCCATCGGGTTCATTCGTCTAACTTCCGGCCGGAAGAACTGTTCCCCGGCACTCACCAAATCCAATTCGCCTCACACCCTCGCGCTCACAATGCCCGCGCATTATCACTTCGTCGCCATCTTCCAGAAACTTTCGCGTCTCGCCGCTTGGAAGCGTAAGCGGCTCGGCGCCTCGCCAAGTCAGCTCGAGCATGCTGCCCCGCGAGTCCCTGGACTTTCCGGAAACAGTCCCGCTTCCGATGAGGTCCCCAGTCCTCATGTTACAACCACCGCTCGCGTGGTGCGTGAGCATTTGCCCGGGCGTCCAGTACATGTCCTTAAATCCTGCGCTGCTGACCCTGTGCGGCAGAATTCCCTGGTCGCGCATTTTCTGGGATGAAATCAGAACTTCAACTTGCAAATCCAGAGCCCCCGCTTTGCCTTCGCCACTGGTTCGAAGATATGGCAGCGGCTGA
>JBKJPM010000176.1:0-4713 GCA_046595175.1 Gemmatimonadaceae bacterium | reverse complement strand
ATAGCCGTCGGTGGTCCTGCCCAACTATACGTTCGCGGTTCCCGGGTCTTCTCCGAGCGCCTCGCTCTGGATCCCACGAAATCGGCTGCAACTCGCTCACTCGGAATTGTCAAAATCCCCCTCTACCTCACTGACCTGGGACTTTCGGTAAACCTCACCGGACAGCGGAGCTACCACGGCATCGTTCCTTCGCTCGCAGTTGGCCTCGGCGTCGCATCCACACTGAAGAGCAAGGTCGAAAAGGATCCATATAACTTCGGCACCACCTTTGCTTTTTCATTCGGTGGCGGTCTTCGCATTCTGCCGACGGAACGGGTTCAGATTCGAGTGGACGGCGGAACGCACCTGTACCAGATCCGCTACCCGGCCGGGTACTACACCGCCACTGGCAGCATTCCAGCGGTTCTTCCTTCAGGTCAGTCAAAGGGCTTCTGGAAGAGCAATCCCTCGATAACCGCGGGCCTGTCGTACCTGTTCTTCCGGTAATCGCAACCTAAGCTATTGGCTGACCGCGTTCAGCTTTTTTACTTCGCTTGCTATCTACGAAGAAAACATTCACCCAGTCTCGTTTGAGGTAAATTTGCCGCATGTCCAATGCGTATCTCACCAGACGCGTCCGTTTTTCAGCGGCCCACAGGTACAGCCGGCCAGACTGGTCGAGTGAAAAAAACAAACAGACATTCGGCGCCTGCGCATGGCCAAACTTTCACGGTCATACGTATACGTGTGACGTAAAAGTCGCGGGCATGATCGCGGATGACACCGGCTTTGTCGTCGACCTCGGAATGCTGGACGCGCTGCTCAATCGTGAAGTGCATGAGCGCTTCGACCATCGCAACATCAACATGGACATTCCGGAATTCGGGGATGGGAAGCTGATTCCATCCGGCGAGAATCTCGCGCGTTTCATCTTTGAAAAGATTGCCGCAGGCCTCCCCTCAGGTCTCAAACTTGAAAGCGTAACCATTGCAGAAGACGAAACTCTTAGTGCGGCATATTGTGGGGGGAAATAAGCCCATGCGTATCCACACCATTGGACTGCTTGTAATCGCTGCATGTGCACCGGCAGTGCAGACGGCTATCCAGGCACCGGCACCGCTTGTTGCGGCTTTGCCGGTGATGCCGATCGTGACTCTGCGACATAACATCGACTCTCTGGTTTCCAATCCAAAATTCCGGAACGCACACTTCGGGCTGCTTATCGTTGATCCCGCAGCCGGCGACACCCTGTTTTCCCGGAACGCCGGAAAGATCATGATGCCTGCGTCCAACATGAAGATCATGACAGGCGCGGTTGCGCTCGCCCAGCTCGGCGCCAATTACACATATGCCACTCGCTTCGCCTCGCGCGCCACTGTCAGCAAGGGAACCCTCAAAGGCGACCTTGTAGTGATCGGCAATGGCGATCCGACGGTCAGTGACAGAATGCGAAAGAACGACGCCATGAATGCACTTCGCGACATAGCGGATTCACTGCGCGCGCGCGGCATAACGCGGATCGACGGACGCCTCGTTCCCGGCGGCGATGCATTTCCGGGAACCAACTACGGTTATGGCTGGGAGATGGGGTATCTAAACGACTACTACGCAGCTCCAATAGACGAGCTGAACTACAGCGAGGGAATGGATAAAGTCCCCGCCAAGACGAAAGCCGGAATGGACACACTCGTCGAAGTTGTCTCGAAGCAGCCTCTCAGGTCATACATGTTCTACCTGCATCGCGCTCTCGGCGAGCGCGGAATCATGGTGACCGGGGAACCCGGCGACTCGACGACGCGAGCAGATACAACGGGCCTCAAGACAATTTTCGAATTCCGTTCGCTCCCACTCAACGACATTCTCTTCACACTCGAGAACCCGTCGCAGAACCAAACCGGGGAAATTCTGCTTCGGACGCTTGGACTCGAGAAGACCGGTTATGGACTTCCGGACAGCGGAATAGCCGTCGTGGAACGTCAGCTTATTGCGTGGGGAATCGAAAAAGATGGATTCCAGATTTCAGACGGCAGTGGTCTCGCGCGGCGAAACCTCATTTCTCCGGAGACGGTGGTGCGCACCCTCGTCGTCATGCTCCGTCCCGAGTATCGAGACGTCTTTCTGGCATCACTAGCGACACCGGGCGGCCCGGGAACACTTCGCAATAGACTTAAGAACACTCCGGCTGCAAACAATCTTCGTGCGAAAACCGGCTCGATAGGGAATGCGCGGTCCTTGTCCGGCTACATCAACACAGCCGATCATCGTCAGTTGGTGTTCAGTCTTCTGCTCAACAATTACACGGTTGATGACGATGACGTCACCGGGCTCGCTGACGCGATTGCAATCCTACTCGCAACCTACTCGGGCCCAACGCACTAGTGATCAGCGTCACCGAAGCGAGTAGCACTGTACTCGCCAATGTTCGGCGGCTGGAAGTCGAACAGGTACCCCTCGATGACTGCGTCGGAAGAGTTCTCGCCGAGGACGTCGTGGCGAGAGCGTCCGCACCCCCGTGGGACAATTCATCCATGGACGGCTACGCGGTTCGAAGCACAGATGTCGCGGGCGCGAGAGAGAACGATCCCACTCCGCTGTCAGTAACTGGCGACATACCTGCGGGTACGTTTGCTAGCGGAAGCGTCGGAACCGGCGAAGCAATGCGAATCATGACGGGGGCGCCGATCCCGAAGGGCGCGGACTGCGTCGTGCGACTGGAAGACACTGACCGCGGAATGAAGAGCGTGATGATCCGTGTACCCGCGGCGGCCGGACGAAACGTGCGATACGCCGGAGAAGACTTTCGAGAGGGCCTCGCTGCGCTCAATGCCAACACATCGCTTAATTCAGCGCATGTTGGCGTGCTTGCCTCGCTTGGAGCGGAAAGCGTGGCCGTGTATCGCGCACCGCGCGTCGCCATCATCAGCTCCGGCGACGAGCTCGTGCAAATCGAGGATTACTCGGAAGTCGTCGCCGGAAACAAAATCGTGTCGTCCAACAACTATACACTGGCAGCGCTCGTGCGCGACGCCGGTGGAGTTGCAGTGGACCTTGGTGTCGCCGCCGACAGCGTCGAATCTCTTCGCGAAAAACTCGAAAAGGCGCGCGACTGCGATCTTATCCTGACTTCGGCCGGAGTGTCCATTGGCGAGAAGGATTTTACACGCGAAGCAGTTGACCAACTGGACGGACAGCAGATTTTCTGGAAGGTGCGAATGCGTCCCGGTGCTCCGCTCGCCTTTGGAACGGTGCACGGAAAACCATGGCTCGGTGTGTCGGGAAATCCGGTTTCAGCGATGGTGAGCTTCATTCTATTTGTGCGCCCTGTCATCCGTAAAATGATGGGTCATGCGCTGCTCTTCCCGTCGCTCGTGACTGCGCGTACCAGCGAGGAAATCAGGACCACGGCGCCACTGACCCATTTTTTGCGCGGCATACTCACGCCCGAGAAAGATGGATTTAGCGCGCAACTGAGCGGATCCCAAAGTTCAGGTGTGATGACCGCGATGGCGCGCGCAAATGCGCTTCTCATCGTACCGGAGGATGTTCAGCACATCCCGGCCGGAGCCCCAATCCGGGCAATTCCAACTCAAAGCAATTCATTCATGTGCGAGACCATCGGCCTTTGACAAAGCGCTCACTGCCTCCCGAACTCCAGTCTCTCTATAAGAAGTTTGTCGTGTTCGAGGAGCCCATCACTGTGGGAAAGCGTGTCTTTGACATAATTCGCCCACGCAATGCTGACGACCTGATAAGCGAGGCCGACTATGTAATGGACGAGCGGCTTCCCTACTGGGCCGACATCTGGCCGTCGTCAGTTGTGCTCGGCGACTGGCTGCTCGCGCACCCGTCCAATGAGCGGACGCTCGAGCTGGGCTGCGGATCAGGCCTCGTCACAACATCGGCCGTGGAAAGTGGGCGCTCAGTCCTGGCCACCGACTATTACGACGATGCAGTGCTCTTCGCAAAGGCCAATGCGATTCTGAATGTCGGAAAGGAGCCTGACGTTCGAATGGTGGATTGGAGCAGCTTTCCAGACGACCTCGGCACCTTCGACCTGGTCGTCGCGTCCGACGTTCTTTACGAGCCACGCTATCCACCCATGGTGGCGAACGCCATCGGGCGATCATTAAGCGCCAAGGGAATCGCGATCGTCGCCGATCCGGGGCGCGTCGCGGCGCCGATGTTTCCAGGTGAATTGAAGGCTCACAACCTGAAAATTCTCAAAAAAGAGACAGTCCCGTACGCGCTGAACGCGATTTCCCAGAAAATCGACCTTTATCACATCGTGCGAAAAGGGGCCTGAACCTGAAGGTGCAGTAAATCCTGAAACCCCTGGATAAATCCAACGTAGGGCAGGCGTGGGACGTATCTGTTTCGTACTCCCATTAAAGCCGTCCACAATTCTCCAAGAGTTCCCATATGAAGCGCTTCATCGTGGCTGTTTTCGGCGTGTTGCTCGCCGGAGGTAATGCTGCCGTCTCTGCACAGGCGCCGGGCCCGCAGCTCCCCGCCGCATCGGGCGAGGTCCGCGGATCCGTCATTGAAAGTGAAAGCAAGCTGCCGCTCCCGAATGCTGCTGTTGCGATTCGCAGCAAGAAGGATTCGTCCCTCGTGTCAGGCGCAATGGCCAGCGCCGACGGAAAGTTCGTCGTAAGCGGTCTTCGTCCTGGCGCGTATTACGTCCGTGTCACGAAGATCGGCTTTGGTCCGAGAACGCAGGACTTTGTAATTGCG
>JBKJPM010000236.1:0-3766 GCA_046595175.1 Gemmatimonadaceae bacterium | reverse complement strand
ATTCAGAAGCCAGAACCACACGCTGGAATGGAAGGAGTGGAAGCCGCGCCCGATGACGCCGACCTCAGCGACTAGTTCCGGCGGCGACGCCCAAATCTCGGAGCTGCTCGCGACAATCTCGCGGCGCGCAACTCACGAGGTCCGAAATGCGCTGAACGGTGTGGCTGTAAATGTGGAAGTGGTTCGGAGCCGGCTCGCGAAGCCGGGTGCGGATCTCAAGGAGCTGCAGACTTTCGCCGACCGCGCGTCCAAGGAGAGTGACACTGCGGCATCCCTGGCCAACGGGCTGGCGGATCTCACTCGGCTGCTCGCGCGAGCGGCAACCGGCGATGGAACGCCCGTACTGAAACGCGCAGCTGACTCGTCAAGCGTCGAGCTGCCCATATGTTCGTCGGATGACCACGAGCTCTCGCCGGACCTGATGTCACTGGTCGCGCGCATGGGCGTGTCAATCAGGCTGGATGGCCTGACGGTTATATTTACCGTCCGCGATTGACGCAGTCGCCCGCAACAGACACTACCTAATAGATGAAGAAAGCAAAAATCCTGATTGCCGACGATGACCGCTCGATTGTTGAGGGGCTTCGCGCTATCCTCTCAGACGAAGGCTACGACGTTTCTGTCGCTTTCGACGGCCAGAAGGCGCTGGACATGCTCAGCGAAGACAGCTTTGGAGTTGTACTAGCCGACTTGAAGATGCCAAAGCTGGATGGTCTCGCCATTCTCAAGCAGCTGCAGCAGAAGGGAATTCCAACCGAGTGCATCATCGTGACTGGCCAAGCCACAGTTGACTCGGCCGTGCAGGCCATGCGCGAAGGCGCTTACGACTACGTCGAGAAGCCGCTGAATGCAGACAAGCTGAATCGTCTCAAGGCACTGATCCCAAAGGCGCTCGAAAAGTTCAACGTACAGCAAAAGAACCGAGAGCTGTCGTCCAAGCTGGAAGGACTCACGCATTTCGGCGAGCTCACCGGGCAGTCCGAGGAAATGCGCCACGTCTATCAGGTCATTGACGCCGTGGCTCCCTCTGTCGCAAGTGTGCTGATCCTTGGCGAATCCGGGACGGGAAAGGAGCTTGTCGCGCGTGCGATGCACTCCAAGAGCGACCGTGCCAAGGGTCCGTTCTTCGCACTCAACTGCGCGGCGCTTCCCAAGGACATTCTCGAGAACGAGTTGTTCGGCCACGAGAAGGGAGCATTTACCGGATCTACCAACGAGAAGGCCGGCGCATTCGAGATGGCGCATGGCGGTACGATTTTCCTCGACGAAGTTGCGGAGATGCCTACAGACGTTCAGGTCAAGCTGCTGCGAGCAATCGAGACCAGAACGATTCGACGGTTAGGTGGAAGGAAGGAAATTTCAGTGGACATTCGAATTGTTGCCGCCACGAACCGGGATCTCCAGAAAGCTCTGAGTGAAAACGAGCTACGAGAAGATCTGTATTACCGCCTCGCTGTCGTGGAATTATTCCTGCCCGCGCTCCGCGAGCGCGCTGGCGATATCAAGCTTCTCGCGAATGAATTCCTTGAACGGTTTGCGTCCCAGAATGGAAAGAAGATCACCGCTTTTTCCGAGCAGGCTTGGGAGTGGATACTCTCCTATACCTGGCCGGGAAATGTCCGCGAGCTGAAAAACGCTGTCGAGCGCGCTGTTATCATGACGCGCGGGGACAAGATCGAGACGGGCGATATCATTCCGCGTCACCTTCGCTCCGGTACGTATGCATCCGCGCCGCTGACGATCAGCCCGGGAACGAGTCTGGCTGAAGCCCGTAAGCAGCTGGTTTTGCGGACCTTTGCGTCCACGGGCGGAGATGCGGCCCGCACCGCAAAGATCGTTGGGATGACGCTGGCCGATGTTCATGGTGAGCTCGCATCGATGCTGAATGGCCATGACGACGCTGGCGCGGGAGCGGAACGTGCAAAGGTTTCACCTGCACCGTCACGGGCGGCGCCAGCGAAATCGAAGGCGAAGCTCAAGAAGCGCTAAGGAGAAATTCGACATGAGTGAATACGATTGGGACGAAGACGACGAGCCATACATAATCGTGGAGCAGCGTTCATCGGGGGTCGGTCCGCTCCTGCTTGGAATAGCTCTCGGTACTGGTATCGCTCTCCTTTTCGCTCCGCAGAGTGGAGTGGAAACGCGTCGCCTGATGCGGCGAAAGGCCCAGGACGCCAAGGACGCAGTTGCTGACGTGGTTGACGAAGTGGCGTCCACCGTCACCGACGGAATTGGACGCGCCAGGGATTCGGTGGAAGAGAAAATCGAATCGGCGCGCGATGCGGTCGAGCTAAAAAAGCGGCAGATCTCCCGCGCAGTGCGCGCTGGACGGGACGCTGCAAGTGAAGCACGCGAGGACCTCGAGTTTCGCATAGCCGAGACCAAAGCGGCTTATAAAGAGAATTAGTGCCTAACCGCCCGCTGCCCGTCCGTGTTGGATGGACCCTGCGAGACTACTCCAAGCGCGTATGGGATAACAGCGGCGAAGACAACGTGTTTTTTCTGGCGGGCGGCATTGCATTCAACATCCTGTTGGCTGCGGTGCCTTTTTTTCTGCTCTTCGCCGCGGGTCTCGCGTATTTCATGAACCAGACGGCGGACGTGTCGTCTGTCGAGATAACGGCGTTCGTCGCGCGTCTCATGCCGCCGCGTGCGAGTGGCGACCCATCCCCGATCAATAACATTCTCGTCAACATCATCAAGTCCAAGGGAACCGTTGGCGCTTACGGCGCCATTGGGTTTATCTGGTTTTCGACCCGCCTGTTCGGCTCGCTTCGCAGCGTGCTCGCCGAGATTTTCGACATTGACTCCGATCGCGGGATCATTGCAGGGAAGATTTTTGACATCAAGATCACGCTGGTGTCCACGATCTTCCTGATCGCATACACAGCCCTCAGCACCTACCTGGCCTTCGCGACAAGCCAGGGTGTCCGCGTGCTCGAGCAGGCTGGCCTCCGTAAGGACCTGATGGGCCAGTTGGAATACAATGTTGGTCAGCTCGTCGCCTTCATTTTCATTGCGATGATGTTTTTCTCGCTCTACAAGTTTCTACCCAATCGAAAGATCCGCTGGCAGACGGCCCTGATTGCGGCGCTCTTTACCAGCTTCATGCTGGAAATCGCCAAGTACGTTTTCGGAGCATATGTTCGTTCGTTCAATCCCGGATCGATCTACACGGGAACTATCGCGGCGGCCGTGATAATCGTCATATGGGTGTACTACGCCGCGATGATTTTTATCCTGGGCGGAGAAGTGGCCCAGGTTCATGAGCTCCGCCGGGTCCGAAAGCTTCAACGCGAGGCGTTCGAGGATTAGCGTGGGGAACCCCTGTTCCCGAGCTGCACCTTACAAAAATCTTACTCGTACATGGAACGAAGGTTGCCTTAAATTGAGGCTAGAAACACCTAAGCCGTGGAGGCAAATCGTGCGTAAGATTGCTGCAGTGGCGGCCGTATTGGCCGTGGTTTCAGTTTCAGCTTGCAAGAAGACGGGTGAAGGCGAGTATCAGGTCGAGAAGCCGGTCGTAGGCACGGTTACCGACACGGTCCATACGCCAAGCATTGAAGTCGGGACCGAATCGACGACAGTCGCGGTGCCGAAGGTCGAAGTCAAGAAGGATTCCGTTACCATCAAGACCCCGACCGTGGACATCAAGTCAGCGGGCACCAACGCGAAAAAGAAGTAATCCACTCCTAACGGAGCTGGTGAAAAAGCCGCGCGAATCTCGCGCGGTTTTTTTGTTATATTACAGTTGCTCCAGGTC
>JBKJPM010000013.1:0-45256 GCA_046595175.1 Gemmatimonadaceae bacterium | reverse complement strand
CCCTGAGCACGCCGCAGCCGGATCTCAAGCTCGGTCGAGACATCGCCAAAGTCGTTCGCCCTGGCACAGCCCGCGGTCGCCTCGTTGGCGGAAACTTCTCTCTCGTGCAGCAGACGATCGGCACTCAGTACCAGATCGACACACGCGACGCGATTCTATTCCTGGAAGAAATTGACGACCCAATGTCGTTCGTGGACGAGCGCCTGGTTCACCTCAAGTCCGCAGGCCTGTTGGACGGAATTCGCGGAATGGTTTTCGGCCAGCTCTCGCTCGACAGGTCCGAGGAAGATGAATTCGAGAACTTCCTCCTAGACCTGCTCGCTGATTACGACATACCGGTGATCATGGACTTTCCCGCTGGGCACGAGGTTCCCAATCTCACTCTGCCTCTGGGCACAGTCGTCGACTTGGGCACGGACGAAACGACTGGCTGGCTCCAGTACGCCGAGCCGGCCCTAATGCCGTCGTCACTCGAGCTATCGCCATCGGATGTAGTGGACAGAATCGAGTCCGGGGCGGCGTAAAAAAAGAAGGTCGAACGACACAGTTCATCGTCCCCGGAACTTTTTCTTCCCCGGGGGTCGGCCTCGTGAGCCTGGTCGTGCGTCGCCTTCGCCACTGGGCTTTGCTTTTTTCTCGATACGCCCGCGTTTTCTTCCGCGGCCCGGTCCGCCGTTTCTACCTCCGGAATCCCGACCGCGGGTTCGATCGCGGTGCTCCTTAATTTCTCGTCCGATGCGCTTGGCGTGACGTTCAGCCTGGGACAGATCAGCGGAGTCGCGCCCGTCGTCGTCAACTTCATCCGGTGACCATGGCCTGGCGAGCAGTTCCTGAAGCTCGTCGAGAGTACTGGCTCGCACGGCACCGCGTGGGCCACGAAGAACGGTGAAGCGAGTCGGCCGATCCATCACCGGCAGCTCCTGCTCAGTGAGGGTGCGTGCGAGTTTTTCCGGTAGACGTAACCTCACCACTCCTGTCCGCTGCCCATCCTGTTCCTCGACATCGTAGTCAACGGGCACTTTGCTTTCACGAACGGTCGCAAAGACTGGCAGCGCCGAGTAGCGAATACGCTCCGCTGCCGGAACGATAGAATCTGCGTCCAGAGCAATCTTTCGTTCGCGAAATTCGTCCATCGAATTCACGCCCGCGAGCAGCCCTTCATACAAATCCGTTAGCTCGTGCAAGCCGAGGCGTGGAGTGGCGCCCCCGGACTTTCGATAGGTGTCGCGTATTTCGTCGACTATTTCCTGATTCCGCTTGGTCGAAGGATGCCTCGCCTCTCCGCGGGCGAGCGTTTCGGCCAGAATCCTTCTTGCACCGCCAGCCAGCTCCGCCGGGAATTCCTCGACGGACTCCACTTCACGATCCAGCTCGAAGCCGAAGTACTCGACCCGCTGCCTGAGCACGAGTGGCGAGTGCTTTCGCCTCGGATCGTAGGCGAGCTCGGGTGCCTCGCGTGTTGCGTATTTCCTGATTAGCTCAAGCGGAATTTGCGTTCCTTCGATTCCTGCCCGCGGCGTTCCGCTCCGATCGGCGAAGTAGCGAAGCTCTCCCGCAATTGCGCCCCAGCTGCCGCAGACGCTGGTTTTTGAAACGCGCGCCTCATGTCCGTCTGCAGTCTGCTCGTCGATAACCAAGTCAAAGGGCATGAACCGCGCGACAAGGTCGGTGAATTTTCTGTAAATATGATCGCGGGCTGGAACCATCCTCACAGGAAGCTCCATCCCCAGTCCCCGGTAAATGCTGGCCATCCCCAGAGCAGTGTCCTCGATCGCCTTGACCAGCACCCCCCTTCGCTCCGCCCACTTCTCGATGCTTTCATCGAATAAATGGCGCGGAAGTCCGTAGACTTCGCCCATATATCCGCAATGTGAAAAGGCGTCCGCGTAAAGATTGTACGCGGTGAGATGATCACTTCCGGGAACGACAATATTCGAGAGATCCCGCTCTTCGCGTGTCATGCGGTGCAGGGATTCTATCGAGCTCATTACTGCCAGATACGGAACCAGCTCGTCGTCGGCGTTTACGAGAAGCTCCGCCCACGGCCTGTCTACTGGCAGTGCCTCGACAAGCTTTCCATACCGGGAGAGACGTCCGTTCTCGACAATTCCCCGACTTTCCAGCAGCGCCATCGCTTTTTTGTAGGCGACTCTATCCAATGGGATTGGCAACTCGAGATCGTCGGCGCGGACTCCGAGATCCGCGCACGTCATTGCGACTCTTTCCGAGTCGCCGGCAAGCTGAAACTCGGGCTCGGTAGGACGGAGTGATTCGAACTTGATGTCGCGATCCGACAGGATGAAGACGCGCCCGCCCGCCACCCTGCCATGAACCCGTCCAGCCATCTGCAATATCTCATTCGCGCCAAGATGCAGTTTGGTGAGGACGTTCTTTCCCTTCTCGATGATGTTGGTGAATCGGGTGTCGTCGATTACTACAGTATCAAGTCCCTGCACATTCAAAGCGCTTTGCCCCGCGGCCGTCATCGACAGGAAGTACGGCTTCTTTTCCTCTCCCTCAAGAAAGGGACGCAAGACTCTTATTGGTTCGCCGCCGTGGTAAAATGCGGTGTTAATTCGCGGGAATTTATCCGACACTAGGTCAGCCGCCGCCTCGACGCCAGCGCGTGTCGGCAGGAACATTCCCACTCCGCGTTTTTCCTTCTGAACGGGCAGGAGAAACTTGTCGTCGAGGAAGGACATTGGATCGCGGCGCACAACTTTTACATCGGCGGCCTTTTTCGGATCGAACGCGGAGCTTTCGAGGACTGCGGCAGCATTCAGGTAGCGCGCATAGAATGATGGATCTACCGTTGCCGACAACCAGATGAAGCGGCATCCAACCCGCTTACCGAGCGCGAGGCACAGCTCGAGTTCTGCAGACGTCTGGTGGATTTCATCAACTACCAGCGTATCGCTCTCAAGGATGTCTCCGTCCTGGAACCATCGGCGTGCTATTCCGGTGGTGACGATGATGATATTCCAGGTCGGAGTTTCGGGCGTCGCCTCCCGCTCGCGGTTCACCACCCCGACTCGTATGTCTGTCGTCCCGAGAATCGTTTCAGCAATTGGGCGGATCGAGAGCGTCTTTCCGGTGCCGGTACCCGCGACAATCCCGAAACCCTTTCGTGCTGCTGCGAGCTCGCGGATGTAGGCGCCGTGCTGCTTCTGGAGCACCGTTTCTATGTGAAGTCCAATAGCGAGCTCGATTGTCTCACACGCCGCGCGTGTGGGCGCTATGACGATGATTCGCCCGGACGGCGGCTTGGCGGCCACGAAGGCATCGTGGTCGGGCGGGAGGTATCTGTCTTGTACTGGGCGATGCATCTATAGGCAAAATGCACGGACAGTGCCCGACATACAACAAAAAGGCCCCGGACTCATTGAGTCCGGAGCCCTTTTCCGTCAGGACTAGTTGCCGTCGTCGTCGTTATCGTCGTCGTCGTTGTCCTCGTTGTCGTGCTTCTTGCCTTCGTGCTTGCCGGCCTTTCTCATTTCCTTGTCCCACTTCCGGTCATCCTTGTCCTTCTTCCACTTTCCTTCGTGGTCCTTTTCGTTCTCAAAGCGGTCATCGCGGCCATCGTTATCCCTGTCCTTCAGTTTCCCCTGGCCGAGAACCTTGGTGTCGAAGACTACGAAGTTGCCATTCGCGTCACGACGAGCCTTTTCCATGACCCTGTTCCCATTCGCATCTACGCGTGTACGAACGTAAACGCGGTTCTGGTTGCCGCTCCGCTTCCAGGTGTTATCCCCGCGCCCACGATTGTCATCACGATTTACAACACGTGAATCAATAATCGTATAGCTGCCAAGCGCGTCACGGCGGGCACGTTCCACAACCCGATTGCCATTTGCGTCAATCCGCGTGCGGACGTAGATGTCGGTGTTGCCTTCGCGGCGCCACGTTCCATCCTGAATCCGGTCCCTTACGATAGATGCGCCGGTATTGAGGTTGATGATCTGTGCTGATCCTGCTGTCGCGCCAATGGCGCTGAATGCAAGTGCGAGTGCGAGCTTATTCATAGCTTCTCCTGATGATTGGATTCTCTGGAAATCTGGACCCTTCGATCTTCTGCTTCTTTCCCTTCCAGTTTTTTGGAAGATCTGCGCCGAAGATGACCCGCGCGTTGGCCGGACGATTTCGGACAGCCGTCACGCAATCAGTAGGAGCCGGCTGCTGAGGTGCCGGCACATCGTTGATCCAGATTCGGCACATCCCCGCCGGCGGCTCATACCCATTTGGAACGGAAGAACTGGGTTGCGTCGAATCCTGCGAAGCAGGTGCTCCCTGAGCCCCAACGCTTACAGCGAGCAAGCTCGACAGTAACGCGACAGCTCCCAGGAACCAGGCGGTTCCGCGATCCATTCTTTCCAGAGTGATGATTCGCATGGTGGTATGCATTTGCACGAGGGGTGCCATATAACCCGATACAACATAACTTCTTTATCCACTACACCTTACGCTCTCATGGCAAACCTCCTCCAACCCGGGTTGTCACCTGCAATGGACAACTGTTTACCGAGACTGGTACTAGCCGCCTGTTGAGCTAATCTCCGAACGAAATCCCTAGAGCTCGAGCGGTTCTCACAGTATCGTGGCTGAGCTCAACCCGCTTGGGCTCCCTAAGGGCTTCTGCAATGGGAATACATACAATGTGGGGCGTTTGCAGCGCTACCATATACCCCCATTTCTCCGCTTCGATCGCTTCCACCGCTGCACCGCCGAACCTGGTTGCGAGTAACCGGTCATAGCTGGTCGGCTGGCCACCGCGCTGCAAATGTCCAAGCACCAGCGAGCGACACTCCTTTCCGGTTCGCTCCTGGATCTTTTCCGCGATTTCTTCGGCCACGCCACCGAGCCGTGGCGCTTCTCCCGGAAGCGACTTACCCCGCATGCGCGGTTCTGCTCCGCGTTCACACGCACCTTCCGCGACAACACAAATGGAGAAATGACGACCCGCATTGTGCCGCGCCATTACTTTCTCGCAAACCTTCTCGATGTCGTACGGAACTTCGGGAATGAGGATCACATCCGCGGTTCCGGCCAATCCACTGTGCAGAGCAATGAATCCCGCGTGACGACCCATCACTTCCATCACAATAACTCGATCATGTGATTCGGCTGTCGTATGCAGCTTGTCGATCGCTTCTACGGCAGTGTTGACGGCAGTGTCAAAACCGAATGTCGTGACCGTTCCGCTCACATCGTTGTCGATCGTTTTCGGAACACCGATGATCTTCATACCCTTATCGCACAGCCTCTGGGCTATCTCCAGAGACCCGTCTCCCCCGATGGAAACAATCGCGTCTATTCCAAGATCGTGCGCGGCTTTGATAAGCGCATCGGAGCGGTCGACGAAGTCGCAGCTCCCGTCCGGCTGCATAACCGGATAGTGAAAGGGATTTCCGCGATTGGTGGCTCGCAGGATCGTTCCGCCGAGATGTCCGATTCCCCGCACCGTATCCGCAGTGAGAGGAATGACCTGATCGTCACCAAGGAGACCGGCGTATCCGCGCTTGATCCCAAGCACGTCCCATCCTCGGCGAACTGCCGAGAGAACGGTGCTGCGGATTACAGCGTTGAGCCCGGGGGCGTCGCCGCCGCCGGTGGAAATTGCGATTCGCACTTTAGATCAGATTCCCCTGCGAAGCTTTTCCAGGACCTCTCCGGGAATAGCGTGCCTTCCGGTTTTCGATTTCTCGAAAATCGCTTTGCCATCCGCAAAGACTTCGAAGCGCCCGCCTTTCGATGGAATCAGCTCGACGTCCGCATCCGGGTAATTTTTCTTGAGCTCGGCGGCCAAACTGGTCGCCCTGGGCCCGTAGCTTCAATAGGTGCAGTACTCGATGGTGATAGTCATTTCTTTAATATAGAAAGGGATTGGATTGGAACTGGCCCTTTGGGGCCGGTTCCTGTTGAAGCTGTGAAGAGAACTGCCTCGGCGGCCTGCTACCGGCTGTATTGGCTGTCGGCCGCCGGCTTTCGGTTCGTGCGCGCGGACTTGGTGTTGCAGAATTCGGCATGGCTAAGGGCTTCACCCTATTGGACTGCGTCGCCGCAATCACGATAATCGGCATCCTATCAGCCGTCGCAGTCCCACGCGCGGCTGGCTTTATGGACAGCATCAGCGTTCACGGCGCCGCGAGCGATGCCTTCGCGGTTTTTTCCTCGGCTCGAAGCGCGGCAGTGAGCCATGCAGCTCAAGCCACTATAGACATCGATACCGCGAAAAGCTTGATGATCGTCAGGAGCGGATCAGATACAATCCTGAAACGCGATCTTGGACTGGCGCATCAGGTGAGAATCAGCAGCTCACGCCCGTCCCTCACCTTATCAGCGAATGGGATTGGATATGGCGCCGCTAATCTTACGCTGGTGATCCGGCGCGGACGGGCTGTTGACTCACTTTTTGTGTCGCGACTGGGCCGCGTCCGGCACTAGGTGCCAAAGTCGTATCCGGGAACCGATATTCGCGGAATCTGCTGGGCGATTGTGCGTTCGATCGTGCGCACCATTGCAATCTCGTCGGGCGACATAAACGTAAAAGCATCACCGGACGCTGCGGCCCTGCCGGTGCGGCCAATACGGTGGACATAATCTTCGGGCTGCTGAGGAACGTCGTAGTTGATCACGTGCGTAATTCCTGAAACGTCGAGACCGCGCTGGGCGATGTCGGTGGCGACAAGCACGCGGATTTTTCCGCTCTTGAAATCTTCCAGCGCGCGGGTGCGTTCACCTTGGGACTTGTCAGCGTGCATTGCGGTCGCTTCGATTCCTGCGGTTTGAAGGGCCCGCACCACTTTGTCCGCACCGTGTTTGGTGCGCGTGAAAATGAGAACAGAATCCACGCCTTTCTCGCTCAGAAGCTGAACGAGCAGCTCGGTCTTCTTGTTTTGCGGCACCGGATAGACTGCATGTGTAACGGTGCTTGCCGCCTCCGATCTTCGTCCCACCTGGATGACCATGGGCTTCCGCAAATAATTTCTCGCGAGCGCCTCAACTTCAGGTGGCATTGTGGCGCTGAAGAGCAGCGTCTGCCGGAAGCGCGGCAATTCCTTGACGATGCGATTGAGCTGCGGCGCAAATCCCATATCCAGCATGCGGTCGGCCTCATCGAGGACGAGAATTTCCAGATCGTCGAGCACAGCGTTCTGTCGTTCCATGTGGTCCAGGAGCCGTCCGGGCGTGGCCACAATCACATCAACGCCTCTCCGCAGTTTTTTCTGCTGCGCATCGAGCGAAACACCGCCAAAGACCGGAACCACGCGCAAACCGGAGTGCAGCCCGTATTTGCGAAAGCTCTCTTCCACCTGCGCGGCCAGTTCGCGGGTTGGTGTAAGAATGAGTGCGCGCACAACGTGCTGCATCTTCTCGTCGTTTCCGCGAATGTCCGTCGGCACCGAGTCCAGCAGGCGCTGGATTATTGGAAGAGTAAAGCCCGCAGTTTTTCCTGTCCCGGTCTGCGCGAGCCCGATTATGTCCCTTCCCGCCAGAGCAACGGGGATGGCCTGGGCCTGAATCGGAGTGGGGTGCTCATAGCCCGCGTCACGCACTGCATCAAGCAGTTCGGAAACCAGGCCGAGATCCGCAAATGTTTTTCTTTCGAGGGTTTCAACTGCGGGAGCGCTGTTGTCCGACTTTTTGGTTTCGTCCGCTTTTGTCTTTCTTTTCATCATGTACGACTCAATATAACCGGGCTTGTAGTCAATTCGAGTTCAGCCCTTTCCGGAGAGGAGACCAACCAAGGCTTTGTTGACCCTTTCCGGCGTTTCTGACAGAATCAGGTGACCGGCTCCGTCGATCACTTGCGGACTGCAGCGCAGCGACTTGGAAATGTGCTTCAGAGTTCGCTTGCGGCACAAATGATCCTGGCTTCCACTGAGGAGGAGAACGGGGATGTTGTATGCATCCAGGCCTCCTATGTAAATCGGTCCCCAGTTCAACTGGTGGATCAGATGCCTCAGTGCGGTCGTAAACTCGGGAAACTGGGAGGGGGCCCAGTATTCTTCAATTTCGCGCTCGCCCGGCAATGCAAATTTTCCATACGCCAGCCACAGAAAAAAGCGTGTCAGCCATTGCGTGTTGAGCATTCGCCAAAACGGGATCGAAGCACGAGGGCTCAAAATCCTGACAAGCGGCAAGAAGGCGAGTCCCGACGTTCCGACGGGAGAGAGGAGGCCGAGCGCTGTAACCCTTCGCGGATTTGCAATCGCAAACCGGAGCGCGAGGGCAGCTCCCAGTGAATGACCCACAACCGCAAAGTTTCCAAGGTGAAGCGCGTCGGCAATTTGTCCGATGTGATTCACCATTGCGACAGTTGAATAACTCTTCGGTGATTCCGGCTTTTCAGAGAGTCCGTGCCCCTTCAAATCCGGAACAACTACCCTGCGTCCGGCGGCGACAAGCGCGTCTATGTTCTTGTGAAAAGCGAACGCGGAGCATCCCCATCCGTGCAGCAACATCACTGCGGGATTGTTTTCATCTCCGCTCTCAACGACCCGTACACGAAGGAGGTCTGAAAGCTGAAGGTTGTGTACGCGATAGTTTTTCTCGCCGGCCGGAAACATTTCCTGGGGCGAGAGAGGTCGCTTCATTTTCAGTTGTGTATTAGATGAGCTCGATCTCGCTGCCTAACAGGCGCGCTATAAGTCCGATCCGGAAAGTGACGTCCGCCCAGCGGACATCCGCGCCGCGATCGGATCCAGTCGTGTCCTCGAGCGGAAAGCTGGGCCACACCCGCGGATTGGATGTAGTAGGTGTGTCCAATCCCTTGTGCGGGTGCCACACCCCATCGCGATTGCGATCGTCCACAAAACGCTCATACATCTTCATCCAGTTTTCATTTCGTCTGAGCAGGTTGAGCCGGGCCATTGTCTCCAGCCACATGAGCGCAAACGGAACGTCCGACTCTACAGCGTTGCGATGCGGCAGCATGTCACCCAGCACCATGTGGGGCTGAGTCACAGCTTTCTTGCCGACGAACTGGATTGCTTCCTGCCGCGGAAGTGGACGGGTCAGGTACTCATAGATACGTTCGATTTCCGTGTACTGCTCCTGCCGGAAGATCGGCATGTGTGCAAGCATCGTGAGCGAGTAGAGAGAAGGCGGATGAGCCTCGGGAGAGAGAACGTGCTGATTTCCGACACGGATGAACGGCTTTTCCGCGAGCGGTGAATTCAGGAACGCGTCGGTGCGTTCGAGGATGCGCCGCGCAGCTCCACGCACACGTGGATCGGATTCATACCCTGCCTGTGCGAGCGCAGCTGCTGCTGCTTCACGCAATACGAGACGCCCGCGAATGACGGCGTCATCGTCGCGGGTCTTCGGCCTGAGCTCATACAGGTAATTCGGATCGTTGTCTTCAGCGAGAAGCCGGAACAGAATGCGTCGCGCCTGTGCTATTGGCGGTGATTCTCGATCCCACCCGTACTCAAGCAGGCGACGTACGGCAGGAATCGTCCCCACACTTGAGAAATCGTGTGGGCTCCTAGCGGGCACGGAGAGCATGCAGTTATTCCACATTCCATCGACACTCTGCGCTACCGCCAGCCTGATTGCGGGCTTGTGGGCGTAGGGCAACCAATCAATTTCACGTAGCGAATCCGCAGGCATGCGAGCGACGTCCGCCGCTGACCGATATTGAATTGCTGGCGATGCGTGTTCGAGCAGCCACCCAAGCGGAAAAGTCACCTTCTGTGGAGGTGAGTCTTCCCCTGCTTCGGGTGCCTGGGCAATAGGGTCTGTACCGGGGGTTAACGCGCCCGGGACGGGTTCTGATGCTGAACTGGGTACGGTCAAGGCGGGTAAGATTACCAAGAAATGGCATTACCGCTAGCGGGAATACGTAAGTTGTTTTATGTCAACGACTTAGCCATTAAACAACATTTTAGCCGGAAATGCAGAAGCGAATGGAGGAAATGCGTCGTAACTAACGACGGGTTTCCGGTTCCAGCGCTGCAAGTGTGTAACGGCTTCCAGGATTCCAGAGAATCCAGCTATGGAAGCCGTTGTCATATCCGGCTTTCTTTTGTGCTCGGATCTGCTCTGCGTAGTAGTGCGGCGGTCCCAAGGTAAAATCCTGGTACCAGGGAACCACTTTCGCCGCGTTTTTCAACGGAGCATTCCGCCGGGCAATGTCCTTGAGCGAATGATCGATTGTGGAGTAGGGATTCGCGTTGGGATTGGAAAGCTTGTATGTGCCGGGCGCAAAGTGGGACGGGTAGATCATCGGGAGCACAACGTCCACCTGATCTGCGAACATCTCCCAGCGCTGTCCAATCCCCATGTCGGTAGTATCCGTCGCGGTGAGACCGAACACATCGGCAGTGACACGCATTCCAGACGGCTTCAGAAGAGAGCGCAGATATCCAAGCTGCTCGCGAATCACCTGTGCGCGAACCCGTCCCTGAGCCAGTGGATAAACCGATTCGGAAACGAGGCGCTTCTCATCGGGAAAGCGAACGTAGTCGAACTGAACCTCGCTGAAGCCAAGGTCATAAGCTTCTCGCGCAAGATCAGCCGCGTACCTCCAGACTTCCTTGTTGTGTGGATCCAGCCACGGCTTGCCGTTCTTGTCCAGCCATGGCTGCAGGTCGCTCTTTCTCTTGATCGCCCACTCGAGGTGCTTGCCAGCGAGCAGCGGATCCTTGGCGACAACGATTCTCGCGATCGGATAAATCCCGTGAACCTGCATCGAATCCAGAATTGAGCGGATCTTTTTCGGCGGCATCGCGCGATTTGTATCCGCGCCGATTTCGCGTGCAAGCGGAACGGATGACGGATATAGAACAAATCCGCGGTCGTCCTTCACGTCTATGACAAGCGCATTCACTTCCGTCGTTTTAGCAACTTCAATCAGTTGTCCCATCTTCTCGCCGAGTGCCGCCCAGCGATTGATGTAGAGTCCGCGAAGAGTATCGGGCGTGGGGACATGCTTGATGGAAGCACGCTGAATCGAATCCCGCCTGACGGAATCCGCCGACCCCCTGGCATCCACCAGAGCCGTGGTCTTCGCCTTCGATTTCGCATCGCCACAGGCGGTCACAAGCAACAAAATTGCGACCGAGGCCGAAATCATTCGCGCCATTCTAGCTTGATTGGTGTCGGTTACAGCGCTCTTACTTCTGCAGCAGCGTCCGAGAGGTAGCCCAGGTCGCGCACAACCGACTGCACTTGTTGCGTGACCATTGTGAGGCCTGTCGCGGGGCCGCCGAGTCCGGCGGACCGATATCGCAGCAGCTCCAGCTTCATACTGCGAAGCAGCATCCTGCAGTTCTCGAGTTTTCCGGCCGCTTCTTCGCGTTTGCGCGCGAGATCCACCACAATACGGCGCTGCCGCTTCAGTTGCGCAAGACGACGAACGCGCGATTCGCTGGCGTTGAAGTCGAGAGGATTGGCCTGGTCTTCCAGCTTGGTGATCTCGCTCTCGAGCTCAGCTTCCGAAGGCTGGTCACCGCTATTGTCGATTTCATCAAGGCGGGCTGCAAGCTGGCGAATTTTCTGAAACAGAGCGTCGGCAGCCTGGGCTACATCGGGCACATTCGAACGTTCGCCCTCACCAAGCTGCGCGAGGTGGCGCTGAATCTCGTCACGATCAGATGCGGCCTGCTGAACGGTTCCCGCATACCGGGAATTGATCGCCGAATAGTCAGCACCGTTTGCGGGCTGTCTGTCGCGCGACTCCCTGCCACCGCCAAGCCTTCCCATGGACGGCTGTATGGGCGGAAGCGGACTAAACAGTCCCCCAGTTCCAGTGCGGCGCCTTGCACGAGCACGCACCTGCTCTCGTTTCTTTTCATCGAAGAGAGCGCGCGCATCATCGATCGTCTCAGCGGCAACATCCACGAACAGTCTGTCGCGAGGTTGACGGAACACATCCTTCCAGTCGTAGCCTGCCTGCCAGAGCTTGGAGTACTGAACGGCCATGGCAACCGTCCACCAGATCGTCGCGAAGAAAAATCCGTTATTCCCAAAAATGCCGGCGGGAATCAGGACGGCGTTTACGGCGAGGTATGGAGCGAGGCGTTTCCTGAACTTGACGACCTGCGGCGCGTTCCAGCGCTCGTAGTCATCGTTCGTTGCAGCTGACCGGGAGCCCGACGAGTACCTCGTCGGCATCTGCGGACTGGCGGCCTGCTGTGTTCGAAGGGACGGCATGCCAACCGACGCGCGCGAACCCATCGAGCTGCTGCGTAGCGGAGGCGGCGGCGACGGCTGCGCGCGCGCAATCAAGGTTGGGATGTCACCCGTCGAAAGCGCGGTGCTGAGCGAGTTGGCGTTGGGGAATCGATCTGCCGGATTCTTCTCCAGGCACATCATGACTGCACGCGAAAGATCCAGCGGAATACCGGCAGTGCGCTCGTTGACCGACACCGGGATTTCTGACAAATGCTTCACAAGCATCATCGGAGTATTCGGCGCATCAAATGGCAGCTCGCCGCAAAGCATCTGGTAGCCAACGACACCCAGGGAATACAGGTCGCTCCGTCCATCGATCTGCGAGTCACCCGCTGACTGTTCCGGGGACATGAATGCCGGCGTTCCGATCGCCATTCCCGTAGCGGTCAGTCGGGAGTCGCTCGAATCGGTGAGTGCACGCGCGATACCGAAGTCGGTGACCATCGCCCGTCCGCTGTCAGCGTCAATGAGAATATTATCCGGCTTGATGTCCCGATGAATCACGTTGCGATGGTGCGCGTATGCGAGGGCATCCGACACTTCCCGCAGAATCCGGCGAACGTCATCGGGATCCATCGCGCCGCGGTCAGTGATCACCTTCCCAAGATTGTCCCCGGAAATGAATGCCATGACGAAATAGACGAGGTTGTCTTTTTCCTCGACGGTGTAGATCGGAACGATGTTAGGGTGATTCAGCTGGGCGGCTGTTTCAGCTTCCCTTAGGAAGCGCTGCCTGATATCGCTGCGGTATCCCAACTCGGGCGGCAGCACCTTTACGGCCACGGAACGTTTGAGTCGACGATCCCGGGCGCAATAGACCACACCCATACCTCCGCGACCGATCTCGCTCTCTAGCTCATAGTTTGCAGAGAGAACAGATGATACGTGGGCTTTGAGTTCGTCTTCAGGTCCTATTGGCATAGCTCCGTGTCAACCCGGCAGCAATGAAATTGCTATTCATGCCCGGGTGGCGTAAATCAGCAAGACTGAAATATGCAATCTGATGGGTCTCGTGGGAGCGGAGACAGATGTGTCTCCCGGTCTCTCCCAAAGTATAGCGTTACGAAAGCGACGCTAGCCTTTGATTTCGTAATGCTAACTTTCCTATAGATATCGCAATGTCACAAAGACAGACAATGCCAGTTCTTCCCCTGCGTGGAACGGTGATTTTTCCGGGACTCACCATGCCCATTGCGGCCGGTCGCCCTGGAACCCTGCGCGCAATTGAAGCCGCCCTCAAAAATGACCGACTCATCTTTGCGGTCGCACAAAGGGATAATACGGAAGAACCGAATCCCGAGATTCTCTACTCCATGGGAGTCATCGCGCGAATCGGCCAGATTCAACGCGGCCTCGGCGGAGTTCAGTTGCTGTTGCAGGGCGAACAGCGCGCGACATCGCTTCAATACTCCACAAACGAAGGGTACCTCAGCGCGGTTGTCATTCCCGCTGAAGAAATGGTTCCGCCCGACCTCGAAGATCCAGCATTCACAGCGCTTCAGAAGGAAACGCGCGAGCGTGCCGCAGAATTGGGCGAGCGCCGCGGACTGCCGGAAGAAGTGGTGCACCAGGTTCTGGATTCAGTTACCGAGCCTGGAAAGTTTGCGGATCTGGTAGCGGGATATATCGACCTGCCCGTCCCCGAAAAACAGGGGCTTCTGGAGACACTGAGTGTCGAGGACCGGCTGCGCCGAGTGCTCGTCCAGGTCCAGCGGCAGGTTGGACTGCTGGAGGCACAGGAAGACATCAAGTCACAGGTTCAGGAGGAGCTTGGGGAACGTCAGCGCGAGATGTATTTGCGTGAGCAGCTCAAGGCGATTCAGAAGGAACTGGGTGACGACGATCAGTCCAAGGAAATGACCGAGCTGCGTGACAAGCTTGCAAAGCTCGTCCTGCCGAAGGACGCGCGTGCAGAAGTCGAGCGCGAGCTGGGAAGACTCGAACGCGCCGGTCGGGAGTCGATGGAAGCGCAGGTTATCCGCACCTATCTGGAGTGGATTGCGGAGTTGCCATGGAACGACAGATCCGACGATCAGCTGGAGCTGAATAACGCAGCGATCGTGCTAGAAGAAGATCATTACGGACTCAAGGACGTGAAGGATCGCGTACTCGAGTTCCTTGCCGTGCGCCAGTTGCGCGCAAAGCAACTCGCCGAGGAAGTCGAGACAACGGGAGAAGTTCCTGTCGCCCGCTTGAAGGCGGAGAAAGATGAAGCGACACCTTCACTGGCCGACGGCGAGGATGATGATCGGCCTATAACTGATTCATCGGAAGCCAAGTCGCGTGCAATGGCGCGCGGCCCAATCCTGCTGTTCGTCGGACCTCCGGGAGTCGGCAAGACTTCGATCGCCAAATCCATCGCGCGCTCGCTTGGACGCGAGTATGTCCGTGTCGCACTCGGGGGTGCTCGAGACGAAGCGGATATTCGCGGGCACCGACGCACATATGTTGGCGCAATGCCGGGACGAATCATTCAGGGAATGAAACAGGCGGGGAAGAAAAACCCCGTCTTCCTGCTCGACGAAGTGGACAAGCTTGGGCAGTCCTACCAAGGCGATCCATCTAGCGCTCTGCTCGAAGTTTTGGATCCCGCCCAGAACGACACGTTCACCGATCACTATCTCGGCGTTCCGTTCGACCTGAGCGAAGTGCTGTTCATTGCGACGGCAAACTTCATCCAGAACATTCCGGGTCCGCTGCTGGACAGAATGGAAGTCGTGGATTTCGCGGGCTACACTGAGCGCGAAAAAGCGGAAATCGCGAAGAAGTACCTGCTGCCGCGGCAGCTGGAAGATTCAGGACTCTCAGACAAGAAGATCGAATTTACCGATGAAGCGATCATGGCCATTGTGTCGAGCTACACACGCGAAAGCGGAGTGCGTCAGCTTGAGCGACAGATTGGTGCGGTTGCCCGAAAGCTTGCGAGGAAGATTGCAGCGAGCGAGGAGATCGATCATCACGTGACTCCTGAATTGGTTCGCGAGCTGCTTGGAAGACCGAAGGTTCATCCGGAGCACATCAATGAACAGAACGAAGTTGGAATCGCCACCGGCATGTACTACACGCCGATGGGCGGTGACATCATGTTCGTGGAGGCTTCGATTCGGCGGTATTACGGAAACCGGATGTCGGACAACGAGCAGACTGGCCCAGGCGGAGCAGTATCACTTATTCTCACCGGACAGCTTGGCGACGTGATGAAGGAATCGGCGCGAGCTGCCTTTACCTACGCGACGAACAACGCAAGCAGTCTTGGAATTCCGCGGGATCGTTTGGGTGCGATCGAAGCACACATCCATGTTCCTGCTGGTGCGATTCCCAAGGACGGTCCCAGTGCCGGGCTCGCGATTGCGACAGCACTGGTTTCCGAAATGTCGGATCGCGCCGTGCGTCGAGATGTAGCGATGACGGGTGAGATTACGCTTCGCGGGCGGGCGCTGCCAATCGGTGGATTGAAGGAGAAGGTCCTGGGTGCACATCGCGCGGGAATTACCACGATCATCATTCCGAAGGGGAACGAAGCGGACATCGATGACGTTCCTGAGGAGGTCAGAAAGGTTTTGACATTCCATCCTGTGGAGAACTTGAACGAGGTTCTTGCAATTGCCCTCGTTCCGAAGGAAGAAGCAGAGCCAGAGGCGCGGCAGCCGCTGGAGATAGCGGGAGCGGCTTAGTTGGAAGTATTAGGCGGAAAGAGAAACTTCCGGACAAGAGCCACGAAACAGCGATGACCGATCCAACGTTTCCTTACGAGACACATCTCGACATCAAGCACGGAGCGCTCGAGCTGGTTGATATACCTGCGACAGTTGCCGCCGTTACGCATCCCTGGTTCAACCAAACGCTTTGTAAAGTGAACGACTCGGTCGTGCGACTCGGTGTTGTGAAAGGCGAATACCATTGGCATAAGCACGACAATGACGACGAATTTTTTTACGTAGTGGACGGACTCTTCATCATCGACATGGAAGACCGGACCGTGGAACTCCGGAAGGGTCAGGGCTTTGTCGTTCCCAAAGGCCTCAGGCACCGGCCGAGAGCGCCTGAGAAGACTGTCATCCTGATGGTTGAGAACGCCGGGATCATTCCCACTGGCGACGCGTAGCTCTGTGCGACTGCGCACAAGGGTTTCGCATTGCCAAGCTCATCTATAGTTGTAGGTTTTTGGCACACCCTTCATCTATAAAGGAGTTACGCATGGCCATTAACAAAGGAAAAGTTGCAATCGCAGGCATCGCCGCTGGCGTTGTAATGGGCGCCATCGACGTCCTGATGATGAAGTTCGTAACAGGCCCCGGAATGACCGCCGACATGAACAACTTCAAGACTGGCTTGGGCGACTCGATGAACGTCCCTGGTGCATGGATGGGCACCTTTGGAATGGACCTTTTTATGGGAATCCTGCTCGTCTGGCTTTATGCGGCCATTCGTCCGCGTTTCGGCCCTGGCATGCAGACGGCGGTTTACGCCGCGATCTATATGTGGCTAATCGGCTGTTTCTTCACACTCAGCTACGGTATGATCGGCATGATGACCTGGAGTCACTGGACGGTCATGGCAATCGCGTGGCTCGTGACCTTGATCATATCGGTAGGAGTGGGTGCTCGACTTTACACGGAAGACGGCGCCTCAGCCTGATTCCATGCGTCTCCAGGAAAACTCCCGGCCGAAAAGCCGGGAGTTTTTCTTTATACTATAGTCATGAGCTTCCCTATCCTTGGACTTCATCACGTCACCGCCACGGTGGATGACGCGCAAGCAGATCTGGATTTTGCGAAGTCGGCGCTTGGCCTGCGACTCGTAAAGAAAACGGTCAATTTCGACAACCACAGCGTCTATCACTTTTACTATGGTGATGAGCGCGGCACACCGGGAACGATCTGGACAACCTTTCCATACAAGGGCAAGGGCGTTCCGGTTGGGGTGCAGGGCGCTGGTCAGGTTACAACGACATCCTTTTCTGTTCCGACGGCTTCGATCTCATTTTGGAAAGAGAGACTGGAGACTTGCGGTTATGGAGTGGACGATGGCTCTCCGCGATTTGGGGAGACCTCGCTGTCTATGCTGGACCCGTCCGGCTTGGTCATCGAGTTGATCGAAGCGAATGATAAGAGAGCGCCATGGATTCCGGGCAATGACACGATCGATTTATCAAACGCCATCCGCGGACTGCACAGCGTCACCCTGACTGTCCGCTATGCGGGTCCAACCATCGACTTCCTGAAGGAGTGGCTCGGGTACTCTATTATTGACAAGATGGGATCAACAACACGCGTTGGTGTAAACGGAGGCGGCGCCGGAAAAACCGTGGACGTTGTCGAATCGAGCGACGCAGCAGCGGCGAAGAATGGATTGGGAACAGTGCATCATGTTGCGATGGCGATCGAAAGCCCGGACGAGCAGATGCGTCTCCGAACCGAGCTCACGTCCCATGGTGTGCAGGTTACGCCATTGATGGACCGCCAATACTTCCAGTCGATTTATTTCCGTGAGCCCGGCGGAATTCTGTACGAAGTCGCCACGATGAAGCCCGGGTTTGCAGTTGACGAGCCATTGCCTGATCTCGGGCGGTCCCTAAAACTTCCCCCTTCCGCCGAAGGACGACGCTCGGAAATAGAACAGCAGCTTGCAGCGGTGAAGTATTGATGGCCAACAGAATCGTTCACGGCGGGTCGCCAGTCGAGACCGCAAAGGCCGTGATCATCATGATCCACGGGCGCAATGCAGCTCCGGAAAACATTCTGGATCTCCTGCCGGTTCTGGATCGCCCAGACTTTGCAGCGCTCGCGCCGGCTGCACCCGGCGGAGCCTGGTACCCGCTCAGTTTTATGGCAGAGCGCGAAAAAAATGAGCCTGGAATTACCGATGGACTCGCGCAGATCGGAACGCTGGTAAACCAGGTCACAACAATGGGGTTCCCATCTCACAAGATCCTGCTGCTGGGATTCTCACAAGGCGCATGTCTCACATCAGAATTTGCGATCAGAAATCCGCGTCGGTATGGCGGCGTAATGGTGCTGAGCGGCGGAGTGATAGGACCGCCTGGCACCACGTGGGACGATGTTTCCGGATCGCTGGACTCAACTCCGGTTTTTCTCGGTTGCAGCGACGTGGACTCTCACATCCCGGCGGCGCGCGTACTGGAAAGTGAGGCGGTATTCACGAAGCTCGGCGCATCTGTCACGCGAAAGCTGTATCCGGGAATGGGGCATCTCGTCAACAAGGACGAGATAGAGCATGTACAGCGAGTGATGGACCAGGTTCTGGCCGGTGCGCTTTGACTAACGCCAAAGGGAAAGCCGTTATTTATTTCGGAGGTTCGATTAGCAGCGGACGCGGCGATCGACTTGTTTATGTTGAGATTATCCGGCTGCTCAAAGGCTATGGCCAGGTCCTGACGGAACACATTGCAGAAGAATCACTAACCAGCCACGGCGAGGACCTTACCGACCGGGAGATTCACGATCGGGACATGGACTGGCTACGCTCGGCGTCATGCGTTGTTGCCGAAGTCACGACTCCCAGCCTGGGAGTTGGGTATGAAATTGGGCGAGCCGTGGACCTTGGGATTCCGGTGCTGTGTTTGTTTCGGCCAGATGCCGGGAGGCGGATGTCGGCCATGCTGGCCGGTTGCGCCGATGCCACTGTGCGCGAATACAAAGAGGTAGAGGAATTGCAGCGCATTTTCGATGAATTCTTTTTAGCTTAACGTCATCAAAACCCGCCGGCTTTTTTTCGCAATCGTAGTTCTCGCACTCGCTTGGCTTGTGACCAGGGCAGTGGACTGGAGCGCTGTCTGGAGCGCACTGTCTCATGCATCAATTCCGATGCTGCTTGTGATCGCGACGGCAACGCTTTTCTCGACAGTCATGAAAGGTGTGCGCTGGTGGATTTTTCTTCGCAGGTCCACAACGCTCCGGATTGGCCAGGTTATCCGCTTCACCTTTGCCGGGCTGGGTCTCAACGCCGTGTTGCTCGCGAATGCTGGTGAGGTAATACGCGTCGGCCTGGCTGCGCGAGCTGCGAAAGCGAGACTCGCTACGGTGCTCGGATCACTGGCTTCGGACAAGGTTGTAGAAATTCTCGCGTTCTTTGCGATGGCGGTGATCGCCGTCCTTGTGCAGCCCACGGATCTCTTTCCAGCATCGAAGGTGGTCGTTCCCGCGATCGTCGCGTTCGGGCTCTTTGTTGCGTTCATCGCCTACCGTGGAAAAGCACCGGAGACCGTTCTTGAGCCGGTCGTCACCGGCGGTTGGCGAGGACACATGCACAAGGGCAAGTCGTTCATCCTGCGCTTTGCAACTGAGGCGCGGACCCGGCTGCGCGGAATGGATGCGGTGAAAGCTTTTGGAATTTCGCTCGTTTACTGGCCGACGCAGATAATTGCATTCGCGGCAGGTGCGGAAGCTGTGGGTCTGCACATTCCGATAGTCGCCACGGTGGCCGCAGTCGTAGCCGTGAATCTAGCCGGATTCATTCGCGCGACGCCAGGAAATATTGGAGTGTTTCAGGTCTTCTATGCGCTGGCGGTCACGCGATTCGGATTCCCGCAGGAAAAAGCAGTTGCTGCTGCAGTGCTCATTCAGTCCGTGCAGCTTGTTACCGTGATTGTCTCCGGAATCATTGCAGCGCCTTCAGCTTTCACCTCTGCCAGCCTATTTGGCGGTGCGTCAGTCCCGGATGAAGCGGACGACGACTCGGCGGAAGTGCGATAAATTCAACCAGGGCAATTGCCCGGCAGTTCTGCGAACCGCAACTTTGAGCTGATGCACCAATCGGTAAATCTTGCAATCGTCCAGTTCAAGCCTCGTAAAGGTGAATACGAGGGAAACCTTGCGCGGCTGGGTGACATCTTCGCGCAACTGGACGCGCTGGAGCCGAGGCCTGAAGTCGCGGTGCTCCCTGAAACAGCTTTGACCGCGTACTTCCTGGAAGGCGGCGTACGCGAAGCAGCAATGACAGCCGGATCACTCGCGCGCGATCTGCAGGCGACATACAAAGCCAGCGTAAACAGCGGTGAGACACTCGACGTAAGTCTCGGGTTTTATGAGCAGTGGAACAACGCGTTTTACAACAGTGCGCTGTATGTCACACTCGGCGGCGCGGAGCCAATCGTCCGTCACGTTCATCGCAAGGTTTTCCTGCCGACGTACGGCCTGTTTGACGAAGAGCGGTTTGTGGACCGCGGTTTCAATATTCGTGCGTTCGACACCAGTTGGGGCCGCGCGGCAATTCTGGTTTGCGAAGATGCCTGGCACAGCCTGTCCGGGACGCTCGCTGCACTCGATGGCGCGCAGCTGATCATCATCCCTTCTGCGTCGCCGGGACGCGGTTTGTGGAAGCGTTCGGACGACCTCCCGGGCCCGGCAAGCCTGGAGCGATGGGAGCGGCTTGCGCGTGACATCGCGAGCGAACACGGAGTCTTCGTTGCGCTAATCCATCTCGTCGGCAACGAAGGGGGGAAAGTTTTTACGGGTGGCTCGGTGATCGCCGGACCAAAAGGCGATATCAAGGTGCGGGCGCCTCTATGGAACGAAGCGATCGTCAACATCACACTTAGCGAATCGGAGCTGACGCGCGCTCGCGCAGACATGCCGCTGCTGACGGATTTGCAAACCATGCTTCCACATCTGGTCGGTGCTCTCGACACGACCAGGCAGCAGCCGCTTGCACCAGTTGAATTTGATCCCGCTGTCCCTGCTGCTCATTCTCCCGTGAACAAGAAGGCAAAAGCTCCCGCAAAAAAGACTGCGCGCGATTCCTCGGATGACATTCAGATAATTGTTGCAACACCGTCGGCCGCCAGTCCACCCCCGCTCGAAATAGATCCCGCCCTCACTGCAGATTGGCTTGTTTCCTTCCTTCAACAGGAATTCGAGCGCCGAGGATTCAAGAAAGCGGTGCTCGGACTGTCGGGCGGAGTCGATTCAGCTGTCGTAGCCTGTTTGGCGGCACGTGCGCTCGGGCCTGAGAATGTGATTGCAGTGCGGCTGCCCTACCGCACATCGAATCCTCAGTCACTCGACCATGCTCAGAAACTTGTGGACCTGCTTGGACTCGAGTGCCGGACTGTGGATATCAGCAGTGCTGTGGATGGTTACCTCGCCAACGAGCCGGACGCGGACAGTCATCGCAAGGGCAACGTGATGGCGCGTGTTCGCATGATCGCCCTGTTTGACCTTTCGGCGCGATATAAGGCGCTTCCCCTTGGAACAGGCAACAAGAGTGAACGTCTATTGGGTTATTTCACCTGGCATGCAGACGATTCACCGCCAATCAATCCAATCGGCGACCTGTACAAGACGCAGGTTTGGGAGCTCGCGCGTTTTCTCGGAGTTCCATCGGAAATCGTGGATAAGCCCGCTTCAGCGGATCTGATCCAGGGACAAACCGACGAGAAAGATTTCGGAATCAGCTACAAAAAAGCCGATGAAATTCTGCATTGGCTACTGAGCGGCCTCAAGACGTCTGAAATCCAAGGATTCACCGATGAAGAAATTGAGCTTGTAAGAAAGCGTCTGGAAGGAACGCACTGGAAGCGCAAGCTTCCGGCTGTGGCGATGGTGAGCCACAGTGCGATTGGCGACTCTTACCTTCGTCCTGTCGACTACTGACGTTTTGACACGGGCATGCCCGCGTCTTTCCAGGCAGCCCATCCTCCGATCAGCGCTCTCGATGCGGTAAATCCCGCTCTTCTCAAGTCTCGCACCACACGGGTGCTTGTGGCTTCGTCAATTCAAGCACAGTAGACAACGAGCGTTCCCCTCGAAGAAAGCTGCATGTCTTTCGCGTCCTTCACTGCGTCATCCGGCGCGAAGCGTAGCGCGCTGGTCGCGATCAGGTCATCAGCATTGAACGCCTTGTCGGTACGAACGTCAATCAGTGTGTATGGCTCGCTGCGGGTATCCATCGCCCGCACTTCGTCGATTGTGATCGTTTCGCCGGGAGCCGGGATGTCAAGCTGCGGAAGCTCGCGCGATTTTGCGGGAGTCTCTCCAGCGGCTGGCGCGTGAACGAGTGAATCGCGCTCATCCCTCGCAACTCGTCTGAGGAAGAGAGCAATTCCGCCGCCGTGCAACACCACAGAGAAGAGAACCACCAGACAGGTAATCGCAAAAAGCTGTTCCGAGCCTGTGACGCCTGCGAACACGGGAAGCAGTACCAGCAAGAGAGAGCTCAGGCCACGAGGGCCCAGCCATGCGATCAGCCGCTGGCTCCGGCGATCAATGTGAGAAACGCGCAGAACCGGCAGCAGCACGAGCGTACGAATTGAAACGGCAACCAACGCAAATACCAGCATTCGTGCATCCATCACTTTCAGTCCGATCCAGATCAGGGATGACCCGAATGCGAGAAATGTGAGGAGGAGGAACATCTCCGCTGTTGCCTGGCCGTAATCGAGGAAACAGTCGCACAGCTCGACGTCGAGCATTGCGATTGTGAGTCCCGCTGCGAATGCGGCGAGAAATCCGCTTCCACCAACCCATTCAGCTGCCGCGTATGCGCTAAACGCAACACCAAGTGCGTAAAGGGATTCATAGTCGCGGCGTACTCCGACGCGGGAACGTATCGCCTCCAGCAGTGAAATTCCCGCCCATCCCACTCCGGCGCCGAGCAATGGGCCCAGTACAAAAAGTCCGGCCGCGTGACTCGTTACACTTTGAATGGTCATGCTTCCGCCAGCTGCGATCACCAGCATTGCAATGACAACAATGGGAAGCAGGATGACATCGTTAATACCGCTCTCCAATCGAAGCACCAGACGTGTATCAACGGGAAGACCGGGGCTGCGCAGAAGAGTTCTGAGTAACACCGGATCAGTGGACGCCAAGGCAGCGCCGAGAATGGCTGAGCGTGCTGGTGAGATTCCCAGTAGGTAGTAGGAAAGCCCGGCGAGGAGAACAGCGGGAAGCAGGGTTCCCGGGCCGAGCACCAGGGCAGCGACTCTTCGGTATTCGCGAATGCCGCGTACGTCGAGCGTGATTGCGTCCGAGAAGAGGACCAGCAGCAGCGCGAGCGTAGTCATGACGCGAAGTGCTGTGGACTGCAAGGTTACTTCGAAGAGACCAAATCCGGCTGGGCCAAGCAAGGCGCCAAGTGCCAGGAAGATGGCGACCTGCGGCAGGCCCGTTTTTTCCACTACACCGGATAGGAGCGAGGCCACGACAATTACGATTCCAATGAGTGCCAGAATCGCCACGAGATTTTCGCCGCTCAGTGCTCCCGCCATTTGATAAAGGGGCTATTTTTCGAAGTTGTGGTCACCCAGTCCGACACCTTATGGCTACCAAAACGCGTCCTGAAAGAAAAACGTTGAGCGGTCCCGCGGCCGGCCTATCGGGCGAACAGCTCGTTTCGGCCTATCGCAATATGCTCATGTCGAGGAAGCTGGATGATAAGGAAGTCCAGCTCAAGCGCCAGAACAAGATTTTCTTCCAGATCTCGGGCGCTGGCCACGAAGCGGTTCTTACCGCGGCTGGGATGGTTTTCAGGTCAGCGTACGACTGGTTCTACACCTACTATCGCGATCGGGCGCTCTGTCTCCAGCTCGGCGTCACGCCGGCCGAGATGTTGTATGAGGCCGTTGGTGCGGCGATCGATCCGGCTTCGGGCGGTCGGCAGATGCCGAGCCATTGGGGGCACAAGGACTACAACATTGTTTCGTCATCGTCGCCGACGGGGACGCAGTTCCTGCAAAGCGTCGGCGCCGCGGAGGCTTCACTTCGCGCCAAGCTGATTGGCATAACCGATGGCTTCAATGGAGATGAGGTTGTCTTTGTTTCCACAGGTGACGGTACGACCAGCGAAGGTGAGTTCTGGGAATCGCTGAATACCGCGTCCAACCTTAAGCTGCCTGTTGTGTATCTCGTCGAGGACAACGGCTACGCGATTTCGGTTCCGGTCGAGGTAAACACGACCGGTGGAAGCATCTCGAAGCTTGTGCGTAGTTTTCCAAACTTCCTCATAGAGGAAGTGGACGGCTGCGATTTCATTCAGAGCTACGATGTCCTGACTCGCGCGGTCGATTACGCAAGACAGCGCAAAGGTCCTGTTCTTGTTCACGCGAAGGTTATTCGCCCGTATTCCCATTCGCTTTCGGACGACGAGACGCATTATCGACCGGCTGCTGAACGTGAAGCTGACGCGCTTCGCGACCCGGTAACTCAGTTTCCGAAATGGCTGCTGGCGGAGGGGCATGCAACCGAAGCCGATCTTCAGCGAATCGAGCAGGAAGTGGAAGCAGTAATACTGGCAGCAACGGATGACGCGCTCGCTCAGCCGCAGCCGACTGAAGATACCGTTCACTACGCCGTTTATTCGCCGGATGTGGACCCCACCGGCGAGCAATTCGATACCGAGGACGATCCTCAGTTCACCGGTGATCCGACAACGATGGTCGACCTTCTGAACGTTTGCATGAAGGACGAGATGCGCCGCGATAACAAGATTCTTGTCTTTGGTCAGGACGTTGCGGACGTGTCACGCGAGCAGCACCTGGGTAGCGTGAAGGGCAAGGGCGGTGTCTTCAAGGTGACATGGGGACTACAGAAAGAATTCGGCGGCGCGCGTGTGTACAACTCGCCGCTGGCGGAAGCGAACATCGTGGGCCGAGCGATTGGTTTGTCGACCCGCGGATTCAAGCCGGTTGTCGAGGTTCAGTTCTTCGATTACATCTGGACCGCGTACATGCAATTGCGCGACGAGCTGGCGACAATGCGCTGGAGATCGAATAACGCATTTGCATCGCCGGTGGTCGTGCGGGTCACGTATGGCGGCTACATCCGCGGCGCGATCTATCACTCGCAAACTGGCGCATCGTTGTTCACGCACTGCCCGGGATTACGGGTCGTGTGTCCGTCGACGGCCCTGGATGCGAATGGACTTCTTCGCACGGCCATTCGTTGCGAAGATCCAGTGATCTTCCTGGAGCACAAGCACCTGTACCGTCAGACGTACAACAAGAGCGCGAACCCCGGCCAGAATTTCATGATTCCGTTCGGCAAGGCCAAGACGGTTCGCGAGGGCGCAGATGTGACTGTTGTCACTTATGGTGCGACGGTGCAGCGCGCATTGACTGCGGCAAATGCGGTTGCTGAGGAAGGCATCTCTGTCGAAGTGATCGACCTTCGATCGCTCAGTCCGTGGGATCGTGAAGCAGTCTTTGCATCAGTGAAAAAGACTTCGCGTGTTATCGTGGCCTACGAGGATTCGCTTTCGTGGGGATACGGCGCCGAAATCGCTGCGGCGATTGCGGACGAGTGCTTCGCGTGGTTGGATGCGCCGGTTCGGCGCGTGGCGTCAACCGATACTTTCGTAGGCTACGCGCCCCAGCTCGAAGACGCGATTCTTCCTCAGGTGGACGACTTCAGAAAGGCTTACCGCGATATTGCAAAGTTCTAAATAAGAAAGGCGTCGCGATTGCGACGCCTTTTTCTTACCGGCTGCGACCCCTGCCTCCTGAGCGCTTCGACCCCTTCGGGTGAGTAGCTCCCTTGCTGAATGGCGACGTGCTTCCCTTTCGCTGAGCTTTAGCCGCTGCTCGTGCGCGCTCTTCCCGCTTTCGCGTACGTATGGCCTCGATGCGCTGACCTAGTGGAATCTCGAGCTTCTGCTCTGACTTCGCTTTGTAATCAAACTCGGGCAGCGTAACGCGCGGCAACCGCTTTCCTACCATCTTCTCGATCCGGCGAAGATCGTCTTCCTCATCCGGTGCGATGAAAGTGAATGCATCACCTGTCGCTTCGGCTCGGCCGGTGCGACCAACGCGGTGGATGTAATCCTCCGGGGCCGGTGGAACGTCGAAGTTCACTACATGTCCCAGCTCTTCGACGTCAATCCCGCGCGCTGCAATATCGGTCGCCACAAGCACGTGGAACTTTCCGCTCTTGAATCCTTCAAGAGCGGCGATGCGCTGCTGCTGCGAACGGTTTCCATGAATGCGTTCGGCACTTACGCCGTTCTTGACCAGGAATTCGGCGAGCCGGTTCGCGCGATGCTTAGTACGCGTGAACACAAGCGTGTCCTTCATGTCGCCCCGCTTTAGAAGCGCGAGGAACAACGCAGACTTGAGCTCCTGAGGAACGGGATAAACTGCCTGGGTGATTCCAACTGCGGGCGCTGAAGATCGCTGGATGTTGATCCTGACAGGGTTCTTGAGCATTTCCCCGGCAAGCTGGGCAATCGGAGCGGGAACAGTTGCGCTGAAGAAGAGAGTCTGCCGCTTGGAGGGAATTACCCTGAGTATCTTCTTGATGTCGGGAAGAAATCCCATGTCCAGCATTCGGTCAGCTTCGTCGAGCACAAGAAACTCGAGCGCGTCGAGCTTGGCATAAGGCGCCTTCATGTGGTCGAGCAGCCTCCCTGGAGTTGCGACAATGACGTCGGTGCCGCTGCGAAGCGCATGTTCCTGCGGTCCCATTCCGACGCCGCCAATGATTGCCGCAGCCGTAACGGGAGTGTGCTGCCCTATGTCGTTCATGTCTGCAACAATCTGCAAGGCGAGCTCGCGTGTTGGCGCGAGGACGAGCGCACGGGTTTTACCCCGTGGACGCGTGATGAGGGTGTTCAGGATCGGGAGCAGGAACGCAGCGGTCTTCCCGCTTCCCGTGGAAGCGCACGCGAGAATGTCGCGGCCTTCGAGCGCAGGCGGAATCGAGTCCGACTGTATCGGCGTCGGTTTGACAAAGCCCAGCTCCTTGATCCCGCGAAGCAGGTCTTTGTGCAGCTGTAGTGATGTAAAAGCCATTACGGTTTTTCTCTAAGTGACTCTACTCTCGAGCTCGAGTCTGTGGTCATCGGCGGAGTGTCCACCGACTGAGGTCGAAGCAGTGATGCAAAGATCGACGACGCCAGGATTACACCGACAACTCCCAGCGAAGCCGAAATCGGAAGGTGGAAAAAATGCTCGAGCAGCATTTTCACCCCGATGAAAATCAGGACAAGTGACAACCCCGCCTTCAGGTAGTGGAACTTGTCCATGATGCCCGCTAGCAGGAAATACAGCGCGCGTAGTCCCAGGACTGCACAAATGTTGGAGGTGTAGATGATGAACGGATCCCGGGTCACGGCAAAAATCGCCGGAATGGAATCCGTCGCAAATACGATATCAGTCGTATTTATGACGATGAGCACGATGAAAAGCGGAGTCGCGTGCTTACGGATCTTTCCTGACTTTCCGTCCGCCTTTTCAACAAAAAAACTTTCGCCGTGATACTCCTCCGTCACGGGCCAGAGTTTTCTTGTCAGGCGAAATACTGGATCCTTCGCCGGGTCGTACGCTGACTCTTCCTTCTGAAAAAGCATCTTCAAACCCGTGAAGACAAGGAACGCGCCGAAGATGTAAAGCACCCACTCGAACCGCTGCACGAGCGCAGCACCCATTCCGATCATCGCCCCGCGCAACAGCAGCGCGCCGATGATTCCCCAGAACAGAACACGATGCTGGTACTGCTCCGGCACCTTGAAGTAGGTGAAGATCAAAACGAAGACGAATATGTTGTCGACGGACAACGCGTATTCGATGAGGTAGCCAGTGACGAATTCCAGTCCCGACTGCCGTCCCATAGTTTTGTAAATCGCAAACGCGAAACACAGAGAGAGCGTGACCCATATGGCGCTCCATATGCCGGCCTCCTTCAGGCCTACTCGCTCGGCTTTCTTGTGCAGCACGCCCAGGTCGAGCGCCAGTATCGCGAGTACTACTGCATTGAATCCGACCCAGCCCCAGGTGCTGTTCATCGCTGCGAAAACCTGATCAGGATTTCCAACGGATTAACGGCGTTCCATGGCGTCGCGAATATCGAGTAGAATCTCGAAGTACAGCTGTTCCCGGCGGTATGCGAAGTCAAGCGTAACCTGCTGGGCTTGATCCTCCGTCGTTCGAGCGCGGTCGAATGCTTCCTTGTACATCGTTTCGAGGTTCGAAAGGATGCTGCTGCGTGTGCGTGACATTCTAGTTCTCTCGATGGCTTGTGGCGTTAGACGCGGACCTTCATCCGATTGTCCCAATCCGGAGATACGCTCCAGGGCCTCTTCAGGATCTTTTCCGTCGAAGATGAGCCGCCTGGCAGCGTCAAGCGCGACGCGTCGTGGATTTAAGGGATTTGTCATGGGCGCTTGCTTGAAAGATACCGGGTTGAGTAGTCCGCTGCTAAAAGCGCTTCAGGGGACCTTGAAGATGGGCGCCATGGTCACACAGCAGCCACTTGCGACTCGCTGTCCAGCGACATTGAATCAGGCATGACTCGCAAATCACGCATTTTTTACCCCGTCGCCGCCCTATGGGTGATTGCCGACCTTCTTTCCAAGCGCTGGGTAGTTCCCTTTCTTACCGAACACGGCGGGTCCAAAGCGATATTCGGTGATTACGTTCGCTTTACCCTGGCGATGAACAAGGGAATGGCGTTCGGCCTGACATTTGGAAACTGGTCACGATGGATACTGATCGCGTTCACACTCGTAACACTGGTATTGATCATCCATCTGTACCGCCAGACACCGGACCGTGAGAAGCTCCAGACGTTCGCGCTTGCACTCATTACAGGCGGAGCCATCGGGAACCTCATTGACCGGCTGGCCTCTGGCGCAGGCGTTGTGGATTTCATCGATGTCGGTATCGGAACTCACCGTTTCTACATTTTCAATGTGGCGGACTCAGGCGTCAGTATTGGAGGGGTTCTACTCGTCCTCACTCTATGGGTCGCGTCCGAGCGCACCAAGAAGATCGAGCATTCCAGTGCGGCCCCCTCCGCCTAGAGCCGGTGAAAGGCGGCATCCTCGACGATTTTTCCGTTCTTGAGGTGCTCGACCACGATCCGCTCGAGAAGCTGTGGGGTAACCGCGGAATACCACACGCCATCAGGATAGACGACCACGATTGGGCCGCCCGAGCAAACGCCGAGACATGGCGTTTCGCCACGCTTTACACGCTGCGGGCCGAATAGAAGGCCCTCTCGGTGCAAAAGGTCAGCGAACAGGGTGTAAAGCGACCGCCCACGCCGGTCCGGCGAACAGAATCCACCGGTGCAAACGAACACGTGCCGGGAGTAATCCTCCATCCACGCAGCGCCTATCGGCGCCTTGGCGCCATCCCCTGAAATTGGCATCGGATGAATCTACTGACAAAACCGGACCGCTTCCTGCCATCTTACAGTCTTACCATTTGGGATCAACATGACTCTGACAACCGACGACGCCATAAAGTCGAAAGGCTATTCCAGCCCCGATGTTCTGGTGAGCACGGACTGGCTGGCAAAAAATCTTTCCCGGCCCGACCTCCGCATCCTGGAAAGCGATGAAGATGTTCTTCTGTATTCAACCGGCCACATACCAGGCGCGCAGAAAATCGACTGGCACGAGGACTTGAACGACTCTGTGCAGCGCGACTACATCTCACGCGAGCAATTCGAAAAGCTGCTTCGCGCCAAGGGAATCGACGAATCAACAACTGTTGTCTTTTACGGCGACAAGAACAATTGGTGGGCTGCCTACGCGTTTTGGGTGTTTAAGCTGTTCGGTTTTACGAATGCAAAGCTTCTGGATGGCGGCCGCATAAAATGGGATCAGGAAGGGCGCGAGATGGTGACTGACGTGCCGGCATTCCCCGCTACCAAATATTCTGCAGCGGAGCGATCCGACGAAGAGATACGAGCGTTTTACCACGAGGTGCGTGAGCATGCGGCCGCGAGGAAACCCTTGATCGACGTGCGGTCTCCCGAAGAATTCAGCGGGGAGAGAACGCATATGCCCGATTATCCGCAGGAGGGAACCCTTCGAGGCGGTCACATTCCCGGTGCCCGGAGCGTGCCCTGGGCACGCGCGGCGAATCCCGACGGCTCGTTCAAGAGCGCGGAAGCTCTCAGGGAGATTTACGAGAAAGAGCAGGGACTAAAATCGTCGGACGATGTGATTGCGTACTGTCGCATCGGCGAACGCTCGTCGCACACTTGGTTCGTTCTCAAGTACCTGCTCGGCTACAAGAGCGTTCGGAACTACGACGGAAGCTGGACGGAGTGGGGCAACGCCGTTCGTGCTCCGATTGAAAAGGGACAGGCCAAATGAGTGACCCGAAGACTCCGGTGAAACCGGTCGTAATGAAAATTGACTGGAAGGGCGATCAAAGCTTCGACACGTCCAAGCCTGATGGCCCTGTTGCACAGATCGATGGAAAGGGGAAATACGGCCAGAGTCCTGTGGACGCGCTTCTGGCTGCGGTCGGCGCATGCACAGCTATCGATGTCGTGGAGATTCTCGCGAAGCGGAGGACGCCGGCGAAATCAATGCAGATCGAAATGGTCGGCGAACGTGTGGAGGAGATGCCCCGGCGATACAAACACATCACTCTGAAATTTCGGATTACAGGCGCGGGGATCGAGCGTGACCAGGCGCTCCGGGCGATCGACCTTTCTGTTACGAAATACTGCTCAGTCCGTGCCTCTCTGCTAGAGCAAATCATTGTGGACTGGGAGCTGGAACTCTCCGACAGCTAGAGTCCGAAGGTCAGCGTCGAGTTTTCGGCGGCTTTGTCTGGCGGGCGTTCAATGTTTCGAGCTCGTCCCTCAGGAGGATGTAACTGTCATACCGTGCACGACTGACATCTCCCCTATCCACCGCTTCAATAACCGCGCATCCCGGCTCTCGTGAGTGAGTGCAGTCAGAAAACCGGCAATCAGGAATTAGGGGCCTGAACTCCGGAAAGCAGTTGGCAAGATTTCCGGAGTCGATCCCCCACATTCCAACCTCCCGCAGGCCGGGAGTGTCTACGACGTAACTGTCGTCGCTCAAGTGATGCGCAAGCGCGCCGACAGTCGTGTGCCTTCCCTTGTTTACCGACTCGCTGATTTCTCCGACGCGGAGATTCAGCCCCGTAAACATGGCGTTGAGAAGCGAAGATTTTCCCACCCCTGAAGGTCCACTTAGCGCGGACGTCTTGTGCATCAGAGCGTGCTTGAGTTGGTCCAGGCCTATCCGCTGCTTGACTGAAGTGAAATGAAGCGAGTAGCCTGCGGCCAGATAGTCAGAAAACATGGAGCGGACATTTTCGTCATCAGCAAGCTCGATCTTGTTGATGACGATGAGCACTGCGAGTTCATTGGCTTCAGCGATTACAAGGAATCGGTCGAGCATTCGGAGATGCGGCTCGGGTTTGGCCGCCGCAAACACAACTACCACCTGGTCCAGGTTGGCTGCCACGACTCTCTCGCCAGGGCCGCCGCCTGGTGAGCGGCGAGCGAGCTGGGATTTCCGGGGGAGAATTTCTGCGATCGCCCAGCTGTCTTCCCGCGACATCTGCTCTATCACCACGCGATCGCCTACTGCGAGCTTGCCTGCTTCTCCCCGCTCATGCTTTACCCGGCCGCGCAGCGATGCCGGATGGACATGACCGATGTTTGTTCTCACATGCCATACGCCGCCGGTGCCGTGCAGCACTACACCTTCCTCACGTAATGCCTCTATCTCCCCCTTTATCTCCCGCTCCGTCACATCGGACCCTCATCATGCATTACTTCCCACCAGGGGCGGGTTGACTGGGCACGTGCGGCAATCAATCCATCCAGAAGTTTTTTTACCGTGCTCAGGGGAAGCTGGGCAACCATGCGACGAGATTCGTCTTCGGATTTCCCATAAAAGAGGTAGGGCGTCTCGAGATGCCCTGAAGCGAACGGCTCGCCTTGTCCCCAGCGAATGAAGAGAATGTACGAGGCGAAGGGTGCGCTCTCATCCTGGGTTTTGTCTACGACGAGCTCGGTGGAATAAGAGGCTCCGTCTGACCCTTCGAACGCAGCAGGTCGGTCATGTACGGCCATGTAGCCGCCGATTGTGTTCGGATCACCTTTGGAAAAATCGGCCGGCTTGAATTGACCCATCTAGCGGCGTCGGCTTCCAATCATTTCGCGCACGACATTCCCGGTCAGGAATGCTATGTTCGCCGGGCGCTCGGCGAGTCTTCGCATAAGGTACGGATACCACTGAGTACCGAAGGGAACGTAGACGCGAAGACGGTATCCTTCGCGCACAAGCTGCTCCTGGAGGTCACGGCGAACCCCGTACAGCATCTGGAACTCGTATTTGTCCGGGGTGATACGATTTTCCCGCGCGAACTTCTTGGCAATTTCTATAATTCGCTCGTCATGAGTAGCGAGTCCTGGGTAATTCCCCTGCATCATGAGAACCTTCATGCAGCGCACATACGAAGCATCCACATCCTTCTTGTCGGGATATGCAACACCTTCGGGCTCCTTGTACGCGCCTTTGCAAATTCGCACGCGTGCGCGCACCTGGTTCATGTGCTCAACATCCGCTGTGGTGCGATACAGATAGCTTTGGAGCACCACTCCGACGCTCTCTCTATAAGCCGGGAAGAGATGCTGCTCGAAGAGGTCGAGTGTCCTCTGCGTGTATACGCTGCTTTCCATGTCAAGACGCACGAACGTCCGGTGCTCTGACGCCCGCTGTAAAACGCGCTGCATGACCTCCACACACAACTCTTCGGAAACGTCCAGGCCCATCGCTGTCAGTTTTACCGACACGTTTGCGTCGAGTTTTTCAGAGTGGATTCGATCCAGAATCCGGAGGTACTCTTTTCCGGCCGCCTTCGCTTCGACTTCGTTGTGAACGCTCTCGCCTAGCAGGTCGAGCGAGACAGTCATTCCCGACGCATTCAGCTTCCGGACAGCGACGACCGCAGTATCGAGCGTTTCGCCAGCCACGAACCTGTTCGCGAAACCGCGGGCGATTCTATTGTTCCGCACAAACTTGAAAATGCTCGGCTGGTTGGAGAGGAACAGGAGAGAGTTACGAAGCATTATTTACTAAAGTCATCTTGAAATAGGTGGACCCTGAGAACCGGGTAAGTCGCGCCTGGCTTGATACTGGAGTCAAAGAAGTTCCAGGTTGCAAGCCCGTCGTCGCTTACCGGCTCAAGAAGATATTGCACAAGCAGACCTAATGACTGATACGCGTTTACGAAATACATCCCTGTAGGAACCGCCATCTCCCGAAACTCGTCCAGGTTCCAGTTCCCGTATACGCGCATTTCATGGTGTCCCTGAAACACGCGGGTAGATCGTTGAGCGGAGTCGACCCTGAATGAGTACACCTCTCCGCGCCGTATTTTGAACCCGGTTTCTACAACGATGCCGTGCCTGCGCAGCATGGCGACAACGACTGTATCTGATGGGGATATCAAATAGCCGGTTGGCGGCTGCTGGAGAAAAACCGGCTCGAACCGATCGAAAATGGGCATCGTCACGCTTTTGAACACGCCTGTGCGTCGATAACCTTTTTTTACGCCAGGCCCGGTTCGGACAGACGTGTCCCCGGTTTTTTCCAGAATCTCAGCAATTACCGGCTGACGAACAAATGCGGAAATCATGTGCGAGCGCAATGCGAGCGGCGGACGAATAATGACATCAGTGTTCGTTATTTGCATTCGAGTCGCCTCAGCATTTCGCCTGAGCACTTCCCTCGAACGCTCCGCAACCAGCGAGAGAATCTCTCTTGTAAATGCATACGTTGACGCAACCCGCTTCTCGAATGGATCATGCGAGAAAGCTTCGCTCAAAAACGAAATCCGGCCACGAAGTCCGTAGTAGTTCGTGCCGAAACGCGGACGGGAGTCAAACGTCTCCCATCCCTTGGAGAGACTGTCGTCGGAAACGAAGTCACCATAATCGAACGTTTCCAAGCCATGCCTTGATCTCATGCGTTCGCGCAATATCGGCAGCATCGAGTCTCGCGCAAACTGACCCACCGGCGCTGATGGGTGGAGCGGAGGCGCGTATGTCAGCGCGTATCCGTGATAGCTCCCGTCCGTCGTATGCAGATCAACAAAGACATCGGGATCCCACGCATTGAACATGACGAGTGAAGCACGAGTCTCCGGAGCTTCAGCTTTTATGTAATCACGATTGAGATCGAGCCCCTGGGCATTCGCCCTTACTCCGACCAGCTCCGGGCCGTTCTGCTCCGTGCGATTCACGTACTGAGATGCAAATCGCTCATTTCCGTCCGCATTGTAAATCGGAACTGCAATCAGAATGATCGAATCCAGGACATTTGGACGCGGGGCTGTTATCAGGTCGCGCACAAGCGCGAGTAGCGCCTCTTTTCCTTCTATCTCACCAGCGTGGATGTTCGCCTGCACATACACAATCGGACGCTTCAGCGCACGCGCTTCGGCCGGAGTGCGGACTTGGGGGTAGGACGCGATGATGTACGGGATCTCGCGACCCTCGGTCGTCTTTCCGATGGAGCCGAATGTCATGGGCCGGTTCCGCAGTGAATCAATAAACGCTATTACGTCAGCGTAGTGAGAAGTTTCGCGGAATCCAGACGCCTCGGCACGCGTCTTCGGCGAAGTGAGCGAGTGGCGGACTGGAATCGGTACACAAGCTGCAAGCGCGAGAATGGCTATTAGCGCCTCGCGCGCGCCGGGCAGAAATATTTTCAACTCTTCTGGTCCGTGTAAAAACGCGCGCCCCTGCGGGACATCTCAACGAGATTGTCCGCCGGCTCGAACCTGCCTGGAAAGCGACCGTTCAATTCTTCAAGCTGCTGCACTAGTGCCTCCGCCCCGAGTGCGTCCATGTAGCGGAATGGGCCTCCACGAAATGGCGGGAAACCAAATCCGTACACTGCGCCGACGTCACCGTCCCGAGCCGATCGAATGATCCCTTCCTGCAGACAGCGAGCCGCTTCATTGAGAAGGGCAAGAACGCATCTCTGCTGTATCTCCGCATTGCTGATCTTTTCGAGGGCGGGATTCGCTGAACCGTGGGACTTGTCGCTTACAGGCGCTGTTCGAAAGAGTGTGTAAACCTCTGGATCCGGCTCGCCCTTCTTCCCTTCTTCATCATATTTGTAAAACCCCTTCTTTGCTTTCCTCCCGTACCTCCCCGCTTCCACTACACGGGCGAGCGACGTTGGTGGCGTAAGCCTGGCACCGAACGCATCGGACATGATTTTCCCTGCCTTCGCCGCAACGTCCAGACCCACCTCATCGATAAGCGTTATCGGGCCAACGGGGAATCCAAATCCTACGAGTGCATTATCGATCTGCTCAATCGGAGTGCCCTCATCGAGCATTCGTCCGGCTTCATTTATGTACGGCGAAAGAATTCTGTTGACGTAGAAACCAGGCCCATCATTCACGACAATCACGGTCTTTCCCAGTTTCTTTCCGTACGCCACGACAGTCGCGGTCACCTCATCAAGCGTCGTGGGGGTGATAATTACCTCGAGCAGCGGCATTTTGTGCACTGGCGAAAAAAAGTGCATTCCCAGCAGCCGTTCCGGATGGTGCGAGGCCTCGGCGATTCGCGCGATCGGAATCGTGCTTGTGTTGGACGCGAAGATTGCCTGGTCGCCAATGACCGCCTCCACTTCCTCCACCACCTTGTGCTTTACCGCAAGATCCTCGAATACCGCTTCGATCACGAGATCCACGCCGCCAAAGCCGGAGTAATCGATCGTTCCGCCGAGCAGCGCCATGTTGTCGCTGAACTGGGTACGTGTGATCTGCTTTCGCACCACCCGTTCCTTCAGTACATCACGGACAGCGGCGAATCCTTTTGCAACACGAGTGTGATCCGCGTCCTTGAGACGCACCATCGTCCCCTGCTGTACGGCAATCGACGCGATTCCGGCGCCCATGAAACCGGCGCCGAGAATCGCAATGCGATCCACCACGCTCGGTGTGACGCCTGCCGACACGCCCGGATCCTTCTTGAGCGCTGTTGTCGCAAAGAAGAGCGACACTAGCTGCTTGGAGACATCCGTCGCCCCCATCTCCCCGAACAACCGCGACTCTTCGGCGTATCCGTGACTCTTCCCGCCGCTGTAGCCTGCAGCTATGGCATCGATTGCGGCAAGCGGCGCCGGATAATGCCCCTTCGATTTCTCTAGGACACTTTCACGCGCTTTTTTCAGGACGAACGACCTGCCAGCGGGATTTCCTTCCAGCGCAAAGCCAGCGAGACCGCCGCTCTTTCGCACTGGCTTTCGCGTTCCGTCAGCCAGCTCGCGAGCGCGCTGCATGGCAACCTTCCGCAGAATGGACGGATGAACCATTTCATCTATCAGGCCAATTTGCAGCGCTTTTTTCGCCCGGATGTTCTTGCCCGTAAGAATCATGTCCAGCGCCGTGCGAAGCCCCACCAGCCGCGGAAGTCTTTGTGTTCCTCCGCCGCCGGGAATGAGGCCGAGTTGCACTTCGGGTAGAGCAAGGACAGTCTTGGGATGATCAGTCGCAATTCTGTAGCGACAGGCAAGTACGGCTTCCAGTCCGCCGCCCAGACAGGCTCCATGAATGGCGGCAATAATCGGAATCCGGAGGCGCTCAATGGAGTCGAGCAAAAGCTGGCCTTCGCGGCTCAGGCGCTCGAGTGCAGAGGCGGTATTGAGCTGAATGAATTCATCGATGTCTGCACCCGCAATGAAGGTGTCTGGTTTTCCACTTACCAGGATCGCCGCGCGCACATTTGGGTCGCGCTCCAGGCGATCGAACAGCGTGACGAACTCGTCGCGTACGCCTCGCGTGATCTTGTTGACCGGCTCACCCTGTAGATCCAGGGTGACAATGGCAATTCCGTCATGGATGGCGGTAGTGACGGCGAGACTCATGCGCGCTCCACGACCATGGCGAAACCCATTCCACCCGCTGCACACACAGTCATAAGTCCGAACTGCTTGTCCCGACGTCGCAGCTCATTGAGAAGCGTTACTGTAATTCTCGATCCTGTTGCACCGAAGGGATGTCCTATGGAAATCGAACCTCCCATTACGTTTAGTCTTTCGCGATCCACCTCGCCAACAGGCGTCGTGAATCCAGCGCGCTCGGCCCACATCTGCGATTCAAAACCGCGCAGGTTGGAAAGAACTTGCGCGGCAAATGCTTCGTGCATTTCCACGAGATCGATATCACCCAAGCCAAGTCCGGCTCTTTTTAAAGCGACCGGCGCAGCCAGAACTGGCGCCTGAAGCAACTGCTCGCCGGGATCGAGCGCCGCATATGCGTACGAGCGAATAAATCCGAGAGGGGCGTAGCCAAGGTCGCTGGCACGCTGCTCGCTCATCAGGAGCACGCACGCTCCACCATCTGTTAGCGGTGATGCATTGCCTGCGGTGACACTTCCGTACTGGCGGTCGAATACCGGCTTGAGCTGCGCGAGTTGTTCATAGCTTGTGTCCTCGCGAATTCCGTTGTCGCTCGTTGCGAACGTCTCGTACCTTGGGGGTACATAGACCGGCATTATCTCGGCAGTCAAACGGCCGTCCTTTGTTCCCTCAGCCGCGAGCCGATGCGATCGCAGGGCGAACTGGTCCTGTTCGTCCCGCGAGATGTTGTTCAGCTTCGCCATCTTCTCGGCGGACTGGCCCATCGACTCTCCGGTTGATGGCTCTGCAATGGCTGGCGTAATCGGAACGAGGTCCTTGACTCGAATTCGCGAGAGCGCTTTTACCCGACCGCCGAGAGTTTTCGCCTTCGAGGCTTGAACAAGTGCGTCCGACATTCCCTGGGAATGCAGAATCGGAATGTTCGAGAGCGACTCGGAGCCGCCGGCAATCCCCACATCTATATGTCCCAGCGCGATCTGATCCGCGACATCGGTGATCGCCTGATTCGCAGACGCGCAGGCTCTACTGACGCTATAGGCTTGAACGCCTTTCGGAAGCATCGGGAGGAGCGAGACTTCGCGTGCGATGTTCGGCGCGATAACAGAAGGAACCACCGTTCCGAAGACAAGAGCTTGAACTTCCTTCCCGTCGAGGTTCGTCCGGTGAATCAGTTCCGCAACGCAGAGCTTCCCGAGATCAATCGCGGAGATCGTCTTGAAAAGAGTTCCCGCGCGCACGAAGGGAGTTCGGACGCCTGCGACTATCGCAACTCGATGTTTCTGGATGGGTTCCATGTAGTCAGGAAGTTAATCCCCATATGGTATCTTTCTAGGATGGGAAAAGAGCACCGCGAAAATCTTCAGGCAGCCCGGGCCGCGGTTCTTCACAATCTGGCAGAGAATAGCTTCGACGTATTGATCATCGGCGGAGGGATAACCGGTGCCGGCACAGCTCGGGATGCCGCCATGCGGGGTCTTAGCGTTGCCCTCGTCGAGAAGGAAGATTTTGCGAGCGGAACTTCCAGCCGGTCGTCCCGGCTCGTTCATGGCGGCGTACGATACCTGGAGCATGGCCAGATTCACATGGTTCGCGAGTCCAGCCGGGAGCGCGCCATTCTTCTGGAGATCGCGCCCCACCTCGTTAAACGAGTGCGTTTTACCTGGCCCGTCTACCGCGGGGCGCGAATTCCCCGGTGGAAATTGCTTGTTGGCCTGAGTTTATATGACCGACTCGCAAGCTCCCCCTCGCTTTGGCACCACGAGAGGCTGGATACCAGGGGAGTGCTCGAAAACGAGCCGGCGCTAAACCCCAAAGACCTTCTGGGCGGAGCCAGCTACTTCGACGCCACGACTGATGATTCACGGCTCACCCTCGCCAATGTGCTATCTGCGCGGGAGTATGGCGCCGTTACTGCCAGCTACGTCCGCGCGATAAAGGTGAATCCCGGCAAGCCAAATGGCATCCGGGTCCGCGACGAGCTCAGCTCGATCGAGTTCGAGGTTCGGGCGCGCATTGTCGTGGACGCTACCGGTCCATGGGGGTTGGGGAGTGCGACACGCAAGTCGAAGGGCACTCACGTAGCCCTCGAGCGAAAGCTCGTTGACAATCACGAAGCCCTGACAATTTTGTCTCCCCTCGATGGCCGCGTGATGTTCATTCTTCCGTCAGGCGACTTCACGATTGTCGGCACCACTGACAGCTGGACTTCTGAGTCACCAGATACAGTTAGGGCAGATCCTGCTGAAATCGAATACCTGCTGCGCTCCGCACGCGCCTATTTTCCGGAACACTATCTCAGCCCTGAGCACGTCGTTTCCGCATGGGCCGGATTGCGTCCGCTTGTGGCTTCAAAAACTCGCGGAAGTCCAACTTCAGTTTCTCGCGAGCACAAGATCACACGTGACAGATCGGGAACAATTCGTGTGTCGGGCGGAAAACTCACGACTTACCGCAGCATGGCTGCAGAGATTTGTGACGAAATTCAGCACGGACTGGGCCGCGGAAAATCGAATTCCGAAACCGCATCAGAGTCACTTCCAGGCGCACGGCGGCTTGAACACCTGAATGAGATCATGGCCGATGATTCTGCGCTGGCGCTCCCAATAGACCCCGACCACCCGGCCAGGCGTGCGGAAATCGGGTATGCCGCCAGCAATGAGCTCGCCCTCACCATCGGCGATGTGCTGATCAGGAGAACCCGAATCGCGTTCGAGACTCGGGACCATGGAAGAGCAGCAGCGGTAGTTGTCGGCGATGAACTGGCCAAACTTTTTGCCTGGAGTAAAAAAGAAAAATGCGACCAGCTCCGCCGATATGCTGCGGAATCTGATCGCATTTTTGGAGCACCTGCTCCGGCCGTTTAGCCCAAGTCGTGAATCGTTTTAAGTCCTGTGATTTTCAGTTTTCTTATTGAGGCAGGAAGCCTGAGAATCGTCACCTCGCCGACTCCCTTCCCAACAAGCGCCAGGCCGATTGGGGAAGACATACTGACATGTCCTTCCTCGTACTCCACTGAATCCCCAAAAACGAGACTGAATTTCTCGCTCGCGCCGGTCACTTCGTCCTTGACTGTGACTTGCGAACCAAGGCCTACCTTGTCCGAGGCAATCTGGGAAATGTCGATGGAGGAAAGCTTGCTCAGTCGCTGACGCAGCTGCCCCAATCTTGCCTGCACGAACTGCTGGCGCTCGAGCGCGGCCTTGTACTCGCTATTCTCGCGCAGGTCCCCCATTTCGACTGCACGCCGAATCTCCGCTGGAAGCGTGACATTCAGCTCGTGCATCAGCTTCTCTGATTCGGCACCTAGTTTTCTCTTGAGTTCTTCGATCATCGCAGTTCCGGCTCTCGTAAAACGACGAAACGCCCGCGTAATTGTCGGGCGTCTCTCATTTGCAAACTATCCGCCTCAATTCGTTCCCGCAACTTTACCCCTTGTCCCGCATTTTACGCGCAGCAGGCGTCCCCATCTGCGACTCGTATGATGCTATTACTGCGTTTGCAGCCTCGGCCGGATCGTCGGTCAGAAGCATCAGATCCATGTCGCCCTGCGCAATCTTTCCTTCGGTGAGCAGGCGCGTCTGGAGCCAGCGCAGCAAACCCGCCCAGTAATGCCTGCCGAAGAGAATTACGGGGAATTGATAAATCTTTCCCGTCTGGATCAGCGTGAGCGATTCAAAAAGCTCATCCAGCGTCCCGAACCCGCCGGGGAAAATAATGAAGGCGCAGGAATATTTGATAAACATCGTCTTACGCACAAAGAAATAGCGAAAGTTCACTAGCGTATCGACGTATGGGTTTGCGCCCTGCTCGAAGGGAAGCTCGATATTACATCCCACAGAGCGTCCGCCGCCTTCCTGCGCCCCCTTGTTTGCGGCTTCCATGATGCCGGGGCCGGCACCCGTGATGACCGCAAATCCTGCCTTGGCCAGCTCAAAGGCGACGGCACGCGCGTTCTCGTACTGGGGATCGTCCGGCCCGATTCGCGCCGAACCAAAGATCGTAACGGCCTTGTCGAGGTTTGCGAGAGTATCGAAACCTTCGATGAACTCTCCCATGATTCTCATCACGCGCCAAGTATCTGTACGTGTGAAATCCTCATTCGTTGCAGTAGACTGAAGCAGCTTCTCGTCTTCAGTTACTGGTTCCCAGGGAGTTCTTATTGCGTCATCAATGACACGCGTGGCACCGGAACGACGGCTATTCTCCTGTTTGGAAGGCGGAACACGCCCGGCCTTGCGGTGGCCTTCTTCGGTACGCTCCTTGAGTCCGGCAAGTGCACCTTGTTCAGCGGAGGCGCGTTTTGCCGGATCCATTTTCTTGCCTGTCGCAGTTCGCGCACGACCCGGCTTCGCTGCTGCCCGCTTGCCGTTGGCCTTCGCGGGCGAAACTTTCTTTTCTTTCATGATCGAAAAATGCGTTTGAGTTTTCAGAATATAGTGTTCAAATGCACGAAGCCCGCCAAATGATCCTGTGCCTGTAGTCGTTCTTGTCGCCGACGGGCTGAGACCCGACACCCTTGAGTTGGCAATAGAAGAGGGTGGCGTTCCCGCCCTTGCGCGTCTCCGTGACGAGGGCGCCCTTAACACGGTCACATCCGTGTTCCCTTCCGTAACCGGTCCGGCTTACGCCCCATTTCTGCTGGGACGATTCCCGGGTCCTGTCGGCTTGCCAGGCTTGCGCTGGTATGACAGGACCCGACGTCTGGCGCGCATGCCATTTCATTCCCGCAGCTACGTCGGAGCCGAGATGCGGCACGTTGACACCGACCTCGATCCGGCGGCGCCGACAATTTTCGAGCTTGCTCCAACCAGCCTCGCCGCGATGAACGTAATCGGCCGAGGCCTGCGCAAAGAGGAAAGGCTCGGCCAGGGTCTGCGCTTTGTATTTCGAACGGCAGTTACTCACTTCCGCGGAGATGTTCGGGGCTGGCTCGGGATCGACCGGGACATCGCCGCGCAATTCACTCAACGATTTTTGGCCGAGCGTCCGGCGTTCGCTTTCGCGGCACTTACCGGGATCGACAAAACGTCACACGCCCGGGGCCATGAATCTTCGCTTACATCGCAAGCTCTTAAGATTGTGGATCTCACTGCCGGCTCACTTCGCTACGCAGCCGAAAGGGCAGGAATATGGGAGGACACTCATCTCTGGGTCGTGAGTGATCATGGACATTCTCCTGTCAGTCGCCACGAAGACCTTGCCGCGCTCGTCCAGTCCTGGGGATACTCCGTCATCGCACACCCATGGCCGATGCGCTCGTCACCGGATGCGGCGGTCATGGTGAGTGGAAATGCGATGGCGCACATCTACACTGGTCTGTCCAATAAGGCCGATGCGGGCGAACAAGCCGGGAAAATGGCATCGCTGCTACTGCAGCTGGAATCCGTTGATATCCTGCTGATTCCATGTGGAGGCGGATGCGATGTGCGAACACGGAATCGCGGGAACGCGAAGGTCCAATGGGATGGCGAGTCGTTTTCGTATCATCCGATCACTGGAGATCCGCTTGGAATCGGCGCGCAGTCGAATATTTCAAGCCACACAGCGTACGACGCTACCATTCACAGCGAATATCCGGATGCGATAGTGCAGATCGCCAACCTCGCTCGCTCATCGCGCTGTGGGGACATCGTCGTGTCGGCCGCACCCGGTTGGGATTTCCGGGCGCGCTTCGAACCGATACCACATGTCTCGACGCATGGATCGCTCCGACGGGAACACATGCTCGTACCACTCCTGACAAATCGTCCGCCGAAGATTTCTCCGCGGCGGACGACCGATGTCATGCCCTCTGCTCTTTCAGCACTTGGATTGGAGATTCCCGGCAACCTCGACGGGACATCGTTTTTTAGTTACTGAACAATGATCTGGGCGGTCATTCCGCCCGTCGGCGTTCCGTGAATGTTGCAGTAGAAGTTTGTGGTGCCGGCATTTGCCATCACTCTCGACACGGTTCCGCTTGAAAAAGTGGGAATATTGCCGCCCGTGGGAGAGTTGGAAGTGAAGTTCACGTTGTGATCGGTGCCGGACGTGTTGACGAACGCGACTGTTGCGCCACTCTTAACGGTCAGCGACGAAGGTGTGAAGGTAGAACCAGTCATGCAGATCGAATTTGCAGGACAGGCCCCTGTACCACCGCCACCTCCATCTCCTCCCGTGCCGCCCGTACCTCCAGACACACCAGTGCTGCTCTTACCACCACCTCCACAGCCAAGCATTACGAACGCGGTAGCGAAGTACACTGACTTTCTGAGCACCATCTTGCCTCCTTGTTAGTCGTTGTAATCCTTCACCTCAATGGACCAACCATCTCCTTCGGCGGCCAGCGCGCCAACATAATCGCTTCCACAGTCAACGTCGCGAACCGTGAATATCGGCCCCCGTTGAACGTACGAAGCGGACTCCGGCGTCGCGAGATCCACCTGATTCCCAGGCTTCCAGATTGTCCCACCGCGCGCCTTTAGAAGCGCTTCGTGCCGGGCCCAGAACTGAAGAAATGCCCTACTTCGGCCAGCAGCGCTCGCGTTATTAAGCTCTGCGGCCTCCTCAGGCGCGAAATACCGCGGCGCGATTTCCATAGCCCGCTCTACCTCGCGAATCTGTTCGACATCCACTCCCAGCTCGCGGCTCCACGCTACGGCAACTAATGCCATATCCCTGGAATCGGAGAAATTGAACGTGATGCCTGAGGAGTTCTGCGCGCTATCCAGATTCGGCTTGCCATTTTTTCCGGCAACCAGGCGAAGCTCGTTTGCGGGAATCTGCGTGTAGCGCGCAAGCAGAAGGCGCAGAATCGCGCGCGATGTGATTGCCGCACGCTGGCTCACAACGTCCCCTGCCCGCTCGATTCGCGCTAACGTGGCAGGAGGAAGAATCGCCCTTAGCGCGGCAAAGTCACCAGCTCCCCTGAGCGGACGGATCCGCCACACCTCGATCGTGTCAGTCATCCAGATCAATAATTTTAGCAGAGGCCGTTCCGCCGGAAATTGTAAGCAGCGCGACTGAAGGCTTCAAATTGAATCGTCGCGCGCCTGCGGCCCCAGGGTTGATGATGAGCCGATTTTCGCGCTGCGTGATTAGCTGCCTATGCGTATGACCGTAGACAATCACGTCTGCAACGTAGGCCACGATGAGTTTCTCGGGCTTGGGACTTCCCACTTCGTGACCGTGGCTAACATGAATTGAGACGCCGCCGATATTCAACTCCAGAGCTTCGACAAGCTCGGGGTCGCCCGGAGGGTCGGTATTCCCATTGACAGCGGCTACTGGCGCGATGGTCCGCAGCTCAGCGAGCACGCCCTCGCCGACGTCACCCGCATGCAGTATCAGCTCTACCCCCGCGAGTACCTGGTGAACATCCGGACGCACGAGTCCGTGCGTATCGGAAATCAGGCCAATCAGATGATGCCTCGCATCACACGGCTCTTCTATATTCATAGTATGGGGTGGATAAACCTTGGCGTACGCCTGGTACTTCGCGCAATTCGCCGGCCTTCACTGGCGATTGCCCTTCTTAAAGTCTCGTGGCGCTTTCGGTCGAACTCCTGGTACCGGCAATTCCCCTTTCTCCCGCTACCTGATCGGACGTATGTCCGCTGGCGAATGTACACCGCGTACGGCAATTCCGATTTCATCCCCCCCGCAAAGGACGTTGAACGCTACAGCCTCTGGGCGGTCAGCGATCAATGAGCCGCGAGCTGAAGATAAAATCGCAGGCCTATGCCCTGGGTTTCGATCTCGTCGGAATTACAAGGCTGGGGGAAGTTGCGACGCATCCCTACTTCGAGTCCTGGGTAACTGCCGGTCACGCGGGCGAAATGCACTACCTCGGTCGCGGTGCTGAAAAACGCCAGGACACTCGCAGCCCATTCCCGAATGTCCAGTGTGCGATTGTGGTTGGCCTCGACTACGCGGGCCGCACGCCCACAGGCCCGGTCGCTCGATACGCGCGATACGACGACTATCATGACGTGATGCTGGAAAGATTGAGCGAGCTGCATCGCCTGATTGAAGCAGATGAGTCGCGCGCGATCAATGCAAAGCCTTACATAGACACCGGACCGATCCTCGAGCGGGACCTGGCACGTAAAGCAGGTCTCGGCTGGTTCGGAAAGAATACAATGCTGTTAAACCCGAAGATCGGATCGTTCTTCTTCATTGGCACGCTTCTCATTGATCTTGATCTCTCACCGGATGCGCCGTTCGAGGCAGATCGCTGCGGAAGCTGCACACGATGCATTGATGCATGTCCAACCGGCGCAATTGAGTCAGAGCGATACCTGAACGCGAACAACTGCATTTCCTATCTTACTATCGAGATGCGCGGCCCTATTCCGTCAAGTCTTCGTGAGCCGATGGGCGAATTGGTATATGGCTGTGACATCTGTCAGGATGTGTGTCCATGGAATGTCAGCTTTGCACGCGACGCCAGGCCAGCGGCACTTAACCCGCGCGAGGATATGAC
>JBKJPM010000012.1:0-9695 GCA_046595175.1 Gemmatimonadaceae bacterium | reverse complement strand
GGTTCCAAAGAAAGTGATGAAGCAAAGATCGATGCCATTGCGCAAAGCTGGAGCGTGATTTCCGGTGCGGGCGATCCCGAACGCTCGCGCATCGCCATGCAGTCGTTCAACAAGCATCTCGTGCGCGAAGACGCGCGGCTGCTCGTGCTTCTGACGCCGCCGTTCGACAAGACATCACACGATCCCGGATATATTCGCGGCTATCTCCCAGGCGTCCGTGAGAATGGAGCGCAGTATACGCACGCAGCGCTGTGGGCCGTGCTGGCAACCGCAATGCGCGGCGAAGGCGAGCGCGCTTTCGAGCTTTTCCAGATGATAAATCCTGTTACGCACTCGGATACGCGAGAAGCAGTTGCTACTTATAAAGTGGAACCGTACGTAGTTGCGGCAGACGTCTATACTGCAGATGGCCAGCTTGGTCGAGGGGGGTGGACCTGGTACACGGGATCTGCGAGCTGGATGTATCGTGTCGGTCTAGAATCCCTGTTGGGGTTTCAAAAGCGAGCCGGGAAACTATTGATCGATCCATGCATTCCGCACACCTGGCCGGAATTTGCGATTACATATCGCTTCGGCAACAGCGTTTATGAAATCAACATTTTGAATCCGCACGGCGTAGACCGTGGAGTTGTGTCAATCGATGTAGATGGAAGTGATGCAACGCGAGGAATCGATCTGGTCGATGACTCCCGTGTTCACAGGGTTACTGTGACTTTGGGGGAGCTGGCTCCGATTCAACCGGATGCAGGCCTGAAATAGCCGGGCCGTTGAGAACTTTTCCGTACGGGTCGAATCGCGAGCCGTGACAGGGACAATCCCAGCTTTTTTCCGCGGAGTTCCAGTTTACAATGCAGTACAGATGTGTGCAGATCGCGGAGCACTGGTGGAGCTCCCCTGCTTCATCCCGATACGCTGCAATTCGTTTCTTGTCTTTCGTTACTACAGCGCCGGTACCGGGAAGGATGGACTCAATATCCACAGCTTCATCGTCCCGCAGGTAATCCTTGTACTGTTTCGCGACGTTCAGATTTTCCTTGGCGAACTCCGCCATGGCGCGAAGACTGACTCGCGCCGGATCATATAAAGAAGACCAGTTGTTCTTTCGCCCGAGGATCAGGTCGGTTAGAAGGATTCCCGCAATCGTGCCGTGTGTCATTCCGTTTCCGGAGTCACCCGTTGCGATATAGATGTGCTCATCATTGCCGGGGTTTTTCCCAATGAAGCCCATGTAATCCACGGGCTCCATAACCTGCCCTGACCAGCGATACTCGATTTCACCCATCATGGGGAATCGTTCGCGTGCCCACTTTTCCAGGCGGCGAAAACGCTCTTCCGCATCATTTGCCTGTCCCGTCTTGTGATCCTCTCCTCCCACGAGCAGGATCTCATGTTCTTCGCGCGTTCCGGAATTGTTTTCGGCATCCTGCAGCCGAACATAGTGATACGGATCCGGGGTATCCCAGTATAAACCGCGGGGAATCAAGCCACGCGGAACGCGCGCGCCGATAACAAAGGAACGGTATGGCGCCTGCTTGGTGTGAATAATCACCCAGTCGTTCACTGGGGTATTTGTCGCGACGACGATTACATCTGCCGTAATTACGTGCCCACCCGACGTAGTCACTCTCGCAGGCTCCCCATCTTCAATCTTGTCCGCGTGCGTTCCACAGTAGATGCGGCCACCGTCCCGGATAATTGCCCGGGCCAAGCCGTTCAGATATTTCAACGGGTGGAACTGCGCCTGGCGTGGAAATTTCAGGGCGGGACCGGAATCGAAGGAGTCGAGAGGAACCCGTTCAACAAGGCGAACATCGAATAAGCCTGCGCGCTGCGCAGCGCGCAACTCGTCCTCGAGCAGGTCCTTCTTGTCGCCTCCGCCCAGAAAGAGATATCCGTCCACTCGCTGGAAATCGCAGTCGATGTCTTCGAGCGAGATAATCGATTCTATTCTATTGATGGCGGCCGTGTGGCTCTCGGCTGCGATCAACGCACCGCCTTCGCCGTGCATCTTTTCAATTTCTGTGTATCTGTCGTCCAGTGCGGCTGTGATGTGTGCGGTCGTTCGCCCTGTTTCGCCACCACCGATCGGACCGTCATCGATCACCACGACTGCGCGTCCGGCGCGGGCTAGCATGTACGCCGTCGTCATCCCGGCAATGCCGGCTCCAATGACACAAACAGTGCTTCGGATATCCTTCGTTAACGGAGGAAGCTCTGCAACCTCCGTGTTCATCCAAAGGGAAGTTGTGCGTCCGGAATCAGTGGTCATGTCGCTAGGGGAGGCAGGATATGTGCCGACTACAGTTGTTCCAGATCGGTCAGGATAGCTCTAACAGGCGCTGCATCGAGCGCCATGAGCTTCAGTGGGAAAGCGATCAACCTGTAAGAACCCGGGGAAATTCGCCGGAGGTCGAGATTTTCGAGGATACACGCGTTTCCGGAGAAGATCATGTTGTGAACTGGAAGCGCCTTGCTTTCGCGCGGATCCACGGAAGGCGCATCCACCCCCAGCAACATTAGCCCGCGCCCCAGAAGCTCTCGAGCGCAATCCTCTGAAAGCGCAGGCCAGCCATCGGGAAACGAACCTGCTGCGATTGTTTTTCCTGTCTTTAGCAGAAGCCGCTCTACTTTGGGCGGAAGGGAATCCAGATCTCTAAGCTCGATCTCCTTCTGGTGGCTGGAGACATCGACTACAACGCAGTTTCCAAAAAAGGGTTCGAGAGGAAGCTCGTGGGAGCCGGCCCATCCATCGCGAACATGCAGCGGAGAGTCGGCGTGAGTTCCAACATGCGGACTGGATGTGATCGACGAAACATTGACGCTCGACCCGTCCGCAATGGCAGCTGCCCACCCACAGGAAAAGGGCGTGTCGCCAGGCCATTCAGGAACGCCCGCCTGAAGAGATACGGAGATATCGCGCAGCCGTTCAGCCACGCGACACCCTATTTCGTGCCAGAAGGCACGAGCGATTTCGCAGAGCTGACGATCTGGTCAACGGTCAGACCCAGCTCCTTGTAAAGAGTCTCGTACGGTGCGGACGCTCCGAACCTATCGATGGCCAGTATGATATCGTTCGGTCCCGCCCACCGCTGCCACGACATCGGGTGCGCGGCTTCGATGATTACGCGCGGAACTCCAGGTGGTAGCACGGAGCTGCAATACGCATCGTCCTGATCCTTGAATAACTCGTGGCTTGGCATGCTGACGGAACTCGCGCGGATTCCTTCAGCGGCAAGCTGTTCCTGGGCTTTGAGGATCAGGCCAACCTCGGATCCGCTCGACAGCAATACGACGTCAGGGTTCGGATCCCCGGACAGCCGGTAGGCGCCACGGGCCACCCCCGAAGCCGATGCGTATTTATCGCGGTCGATGAAAGCGAGCTTTTGTCGCGTGAGAATGAGCGCAACCGGTCCGTGCTTTCGCTTGATCGCGACGCGCCATGCCTCCGCCGTCTCGGAAGCATCGGCAGGGCGAAGCACAACGAGACCCGGAATCGCGCGCAGCGTACTGAGCTGCTCGATGGGCTGGTGAGTGGGACCGTCTTCACCAAGGCCGATTGAATCGTGCGTGAATACATAGATCACGTGCCGCTTCATGATGGCCGCAAGGCGAATGGCGGGGCGCATGTAGTCCGAGAAAATCAAGAACGTCGCGCCATACGGTACGACGCCGCCATGGAGAGACATCCCGTTCATGATGGAACCCATGCCGTGCTCGCGAATTCCAAAATGAAAATTCCGGCCAGACATGTTCTCTGCAGAAATGCTTCCGGCTTTCTTGATGATTGTATTCGTCGAACCGGCAAGGTCCGCCGATCCCCCGATCAATTCGGGGATTTCGTCAGCGATAGCATTGATGACGACACCACTGGCGGCACGGCTGGCGACATTGCCATCCTTTGCAGTAAAGACAGGCATGGCGGATTCCCAACCCTCCGGAGCGTCACCTTTCAGCCGCCGAGCAAGCTCGGCGGATTCTTTGGGAAAAGTCGATTCATACAACCTGTATTTCTGCTGCCAGGCGTCTTGAAGAGGCTGCCCCTTCTCTCCGAATGAGCGCCAGTGCTGCAGCGCATCCGGCGCAACGTAAAATGGTTCGAGCGATGGATAGCCAAGAGCCTTTTTTGTCAACGTGATTTCGTCAGCGCCAAGGGGCGATCCGTGCGCCTCCGCGGTGTCATGCTTGTTCGGGCTGCCGAATCCGATATGTGTGCGTACCACAATCAATGACGGCTTGTCGGTTATGGCTTTAGCCGCAGTGATTGCGGCATCCAGCGCGTTGAGATCATTTCCGTCTTCAACGCGCTGAACGTGCCAGCCGTAGGCCTCAAAGCGCATTCGTGTGTCGTCGCTGAAGGTGAGCGCAGTGTCGCCCTCGATAGTGATGTGATTATCGTCGTAGAACCCAATCAGTTTCCCAAGCTCGAGGTGGCCGCTGTACGAAGCGACTTCGTGGGATATACCCTCCATCATGTCACCGTCACTCGCAATGAAATACGTGTGATGGTCGATGATCGAGTGGCCGTCCTTGTTGAATGTCGCGGCGAGGTGTGCTTCCGCGACCGCCATTCCGACGGAATTCCCAAAACCCTGTCCAAGCGGACCGGTAGTTGTCTCAACCCCGGGTGTGTAGCTGTACTCCGGATGTCCAGGTGTTTTGCTTTCCCACTGACGGAACTGTTTAATATCGTCGAGGGTCAGCTCGTAGCCGGTCAGGTAGAGGACGCTGTACAACAGCATCGATGCGTGACCAGCCGACAAGATAAACCTGTCGCGGTTGACCCATTCCGGGTCTCGTGGATTGAAGCGCAGGTGCCGGCTCCACAACACGTAGGCCAGAGGCGCGAGCGCCATCGGTGTTCCCGGGTGTCCCGAATCCGCCTTTTGAACTGCGTCCATTGCCAGGACGCGAATCGCATTGATGCAAAGCTCGTCCAGCTTCGATGGACCCGGGCTGTTTCCGGATAAATCCTGATTCAGAACAGTGGAGGACATTTGTCAGTGTGAAAGCTGTACGACGGATTGATCTTCAAGGCAAAACTAACGATTCAAATCGGGCTACGCATTTGGCCCGGGCATTTCGAAGGGCACCCTGATGTTGGGGAGCAGTGCTTCGATCTCAAACCGGCGCGGCTCGAGCCATTCCGGCAGTTGAAGCGTAGTCCCAAGAGCTGTGAGCGGCTCGTCAACCTCGAATCCCGGCGGGTCGGTCGCGATTTCAAAGAGGACTCCGCCTGGCTCACGGAAATAAATCGAATGGAAGTAACGCCGGTCGATTGGAGGGGTGACATTCAGGCCGCGTTTCACGAGACTCGTTCGTGCAATGATCTGTTCTTCGTTGTCCAAAGCACGAAAAGCAATGTGATGATTGATTCCCGCGCCGAGCGCGCCTTGCCACAATCCCGGCACGCACCTCAGGTCCAGTATGGTTCCCGGACCTCCGTCGCTGGAAGCATACCTGAATATGCTGGCCTGTTCGCGGACCGGCTGAAAGCCCATGTCTTCAGTAAGAACCTTTCCCGTGAGGTCGCAGCTTTCCAGCCATAAAGTCGCGGAATACAGCCCACGGATTGCGTGCTCGCGTGGCACCTGGCCTTCCCACGCATCGCGTGCTTCAACGGAAGGGTGTGCAACGAGTTCGCCCAGAAATCCGTCGCTGTCCCTGAACGCAATGACACGCTCATTGTCAAAGCGCGTGATGGGTTGTTCGAACTCAACGCTAAAGCGCAGCAGCCTCTCGATCCAGTAGCCGAGCGAGCCCGGTAAGATCGCAAAGGAGGTGACGGCAACCTGCCCCGCTCCCTGACGTCCACGGCGCGCGTCCGGCCATGGAAAGAAGGTTAGCAAGCTTCCCGGCGAGCCGGTGAAGTCACCGTAATACAGATGATATGTTGTGGGATCGTCGTAATTGACTGTTCGCTTCACAAGCCGAAGGCCCAGAATTCCCGCGTAAAAATCAATATTCCGCTGGGGATTACTTGCGATCGCCGTCACGTGGTGAATACCACGCGAGGCAAAACTCATCGCATGTGCTCGGGGAAGAAACCGCGAGATACAACTTCGTCCAGCGGTTTGCGAGGACTCGGGAATTCACGCTTGCCAAAATCATCGGGAAGGTCTGCTGGATCTCCCATCCATCCGACAGCGATACCGGCCCATATGTCGAACTTCTCACGTGGTACCTTCAGGCGTTCGTACACCTGGTCTATGTTGAATCCGGCCATCGCATGGGTATACAATCCCAGTTTCCGCGCTTCTAGTGCAACCGCCATCCAGGACGCGCCTGTGTCGAATCCGGCCCAGTGATTGGGCGTATCCTTGCCTTTTGCATTCTTGTGTGACAGAGCGAAAGCAAGGACCGGCGCTTGCCGGGCCCACATTTGATTTCTTTCATTAAGGCAGGAGAGAAACACGGAACGCTCTGGTTCTCTGTCTGCATACAGATAAAACCATGGCTGAATATTCCCTGATGACGGCGCCCATCGCGCTGCCTCGAATAAAGCGCAAATAAGCTCCGCCTGAACCGGTTCTGCCGAAAAAGCCCGTGGCGACCACCGATCGAGGAACATTGGATCGACGGCCGCTTCGGCAACGCGATCATTAATTCGCGGAAGATTCTCGACGGGAGGGGTCATAAATGAATGTACCTGTACGCCCCGTAATCATCCGAAGCGAACGAAGGGCATCAGGACTCGCGAGTTTTCTCGCGATCCTGCGAAGAAGTTCTCGGGTTGCCACCCTCACCACCGTATCCGCTTTTGTGCTCTTTGCTACGCTGCTGAGGTGGGTTGCCGGGATTGGGACGCCCCTCCCGAATCCCCTGATCTTCAGTTACTTCAGGTGCAACATCTCCATCCGCTTGTTTCTTTTCCGATTTGGATGACATAATTTCCCTTGCTCTGGTTCAAGCAGAGTAGGAGCAATGCACATGCCGGAACCCGGCAAAGCCACACAGTCCAACTCGAACACAGCAAGTAGTGCACTTTACCGCAGTTTAAAGGACGCGGTAACGCTGGCGGAGCTTGTCCAGAATCTTGGCGAGGGCATTTACATCACCAACAGCAGCGGTGAAGTGCTTGATGCCAATCCGGCCTTCATGGAAATGGTCGGTGTCTCGTCCCTTGAAGATCTCAGGAAAATTCGCGTGCAGGATTTGATTGATGCGAGTGTGAGAGAGCGCGAGATAGCGCTCGTGGACCAGAATGGGTCGATAAGAAATGTGGAACTCAAGCTCACGCGTTCCGACGGACAGGTACGCACGGTGCTTGACACAGGTTATTTGTGTCGCGATCCGCAAACTGATGAAAAGCTATATCACGGCATTCTCGTGGACATCACGGCTCGCAAGGAGCTGGAGACGCAGCTTCTCGAGCTTAGCATCCGCGATCCCCTCACCGGCTGCTACAACCGTCGCCATCTGTCTGTTGCAGAGCGCCAGTGCGAGCAGGATACAAGCGGACATTGGGGCTGCATCTACATAGACATCGATCATTTCAAGCTGTACAACGACCAGCACGGCCACATCGAAGGCGACACTGTTCTCGTAAAAATGAGCCGGTTCCTGATGCGCAACGTACGCGCGGAGGAACCTGTGATCAGGATTGGCGGCGATGAATTTCTGATCGTGCTATCCGGCGCCACTTTGGATGCAACAAAGCGCGTCGCCGACCGGCTCAGAGGTACAGGTCCCGCATCCGCGCCGGTCGCCTTCTCACTTGGATTCGCAGCGCGAGAGGGAGACGAATCCTTCGAAGCGACAATGCACAAAGCCGATCAACATTTGCTGAAAGTGCGTGTCGAAGAGCGCAATGAAGGTGGTCGACGCCCGAAGGGCTAACGGCGTGGATTCAGGATGCGATCGATCTGTGCACGGGAGTCCAGCAGGTGAGCGCGCGTCAAAACACCGGAAGCTCGCGGCAGTGCCGCCGCAATTTCAGCATTCAGCCTTACCAGCTCATTTCTTAACAACGCGCGCGCATCGAGGTTCGGGCCTGCTGCTGCTGTAGGCTCGCGACGGGTCGGCTCTCCTCCCGGGATGGTCACGACAATCGCCTGCGAGGTGCCGCCATTGATCTTTGCGTTTGCCTGCGACAGAAACGTCCTTTGCACGTTCCTGCGGAACGCATCGACCGTAACCGGCGACCTGGCGAGCTCACTCCAAAGACCCCGCCGCAGATCTTCAAGCATCTCGCTCAACGGATACGAAGACGCTCTCGAACCGGGCAAGGTCTCGAATTCAGTAAGGCGCAGAAGTCGGTCGTTGGCCAACAAATCCGAAAGGATCGCTGACTGTAGCAGGGAGATCCTGCGAATGGCACCTTCGGGCTCGAGTCGGCGAAGAACTCTTTCGTCCACAAAAAAGCGCGGAACATCGAACGCATTGGCCAACAGGAAGTTTACGGCGGCTTTTTGGCGGGCTCGATTGACGGGAACGAAGCGCGGGCCGGGCTGACGGTTGCCTTTTTCCTGAACATCCGCTCCGCCAATCAGCGCGACCACATGTCCCATCTCGATCTGCCATTGCTCCAGCACCCTGTCGTACAGTTGCTCGAGCTCGACGTTTCCACGATCGGATGTAAACGCCGTGGTGAAAAGAGTGGATGAAATTCTTCGAAGGTTGCGGAGACCGAGGGTACCTGCAGCAACAGGATCGGCATCACCGACAGCCTCCCGCAAATCGCCCACGTCGGCATCGTCACTGGCAAAAGATGAAAATCGCAGCCAGGGCACTGAATCCTGAGTGCGAGCCAGACGGTCGAGTGATCGGGGCTCAATTTCCCGCGACGCAAACGCCGCGTATCCCCACTGGATAGCAAAGATGTCATAAGGCCCAACGCGCGGAACCAAATCCTCGGGATCAATTTTGTCTTCGGGCTGTGCTACGTAGTTGAAGCGAGCGTAATCCATGATGCTCGGCGTGTGCCCCATGCGGTGTACGAAAGCGGCGCTTCGAATACTGTCGAGCGGATACAGGGAGCTGGACTTCATGTTGTGCTGAAGTCCCAAGGTGTGACCAACCTCATGCGATACGACGTACTGCACGAGCCGCCCCATCAATGAATCGGGAAAGGGAAGCGTTCGCGCGCGAGCATCAAGAGGTGCCACCTGCGTGAAATACCAGTTGCGAGTCAGGTTCAGCATGTTGTGATACAGCGAAATCGATGCATTCAGAATTTCGCCGGAGCGTGGGTCGTGCACATGCGGACCTACTGCATTTTCAAGAGTGGCTGGTACCCAGCGAATGACGTTGTAGCGAACGTCCTCCGGAGACCAATCCGGATCGACGAATATTGACGGAGCGTCTTGTGCGACAATCGCGTTCGAAAAACCGGCGGCGCGAAATGCGACCGACCATTCGGCGACGCCTCTCTTTATCCACTGAACCCATTGGCGCGGCGTTGCCGGATCTATGTAGAAAACGATCGGCGTGACGGGGTCCGAAATCGCGAGATCTGGATTCTTCTTTTCCAGACGGAACCGCGTGATGTAGCGGAGCGTGGTTGCCCGAGCGCCTGAAGTTCCGAAGTCTGTCCGACTTACCGAATAGTATCCAACACGGTCGTCAAATAATCGTGGACGCATGGGAGGGTCGGGCAATCGAATCATGCTCCAATGCGCGACTATGCTCACGGCCGAGATAGGACCGCTCCTGCCCTCGGCTTCCGGAGTCGCCGTCTGCGTTGCCTCGATTTCAAT
>JBKJPM010000265.1:0-4989 GCA_046595175.1 Gemmatimonadaceae bacterium | reverse complement strand
CACTGACCCAATGAGCGGCGGAAAAGTCCTGCCAATTGCGCATCAGCCGGAGCTCCCCATTGACCGCCTGATCGTCACCGATGCGCCGGACGCTGAAGCAGTACCGATGGATGTCGTATTTGTAGGTGGAGGTCCCGCGGGACTTGCGGGAGCGATCGAGCTTGCGCGTCTGGTAAAGAAGGACAACGAAGCCGGTGGCGCGCTTGGCGAAATCCAGATTGCCGTTCTGGAGAAGGCATCCGCGCTTGGAGAACATTCCCTATCCGGCGCCGTCGTGAATCCTGTGGCAATGCAGGAACTCTTTCCTGAGCTCGACATCAAGGATTTTCCTTTCCGTTGCCCCGTCGAGAAGGAGCGGGTGTATGTCCTCGCGGGTCAAAAGCACCTGAGGATTCCCGCGCCGCCGACGATGTGGAACCACGGGAACTACATCGCTTCGATTTGCGAAATCGTTCGATGGCTCGGTGAAAAGGCAGAAGCTGAGGGGGTAAATATTTTTACCGGCTTTCCTGCCGCATCACTGCTTGTCGATGGAGATAAGGTTCAGGGCGTTCGCACCACTCCGACCGGACTCGCGCGTAATGGGGAACCCGGCAGCGGGTATGCTCCGCCGACCGACATCACCGCGCGGGTGACGGTTCTTTCCGAAGGAACACGCGGTGCGCTCTCACAGGCATGGATGCAGTCCCAGAAAGTCACATCCGAGAACCCGCAGATTTTCGCACTCGGCGTGAAAGAAATCTGGGAGACTAAGAAACCGCTCGACGCCATTGTGCACACACTTGGCTGGCCGGTTCCGTTGAGCGCGTTCGGTGGGAGCTTCATGTATCCGCTTGAGCCCAACCTGGTTGCGGTCGGGCTCGTCGTCGGGATGGATTATCGCAGCACCGGCGAGGATGTGCATGAAATGCTGCAGCGCATGAAACAGCATCCGCTGTTCAGAGAATATCTGGATGGCGGTGAGATGGTCGAGTGGGGCGCCAAGACAATTCCGGAAGGTGGCTATTACGCGCTACCCAACCAGCGGGCGGGAAATGGAATTCTGCTGGCGGGCGACGCAGCAGGTTTCGTTGAAGTGGCCTCGCTCAAGGGAGTGCACTATGCGATGAAGTCCGGAATCCTCGCTGCGCGCGCGATTTTCGAAGCGCTCAAGAAAAACGATACATCCGCCGCGGGACTCGCATCGTACGACGTCGCGATCAGAGAGAGCTATATCACGAAGGATCTGTACGCGCGCCGGAACATGCGCCTCGCGTTTCAGAAGTTCGGATTCTTTCTGGGCGGAGCGCTGGCATCCCTGATGATCGCAACGAAGGGACTGTTTCCCGGCTGGAAGATCGCCTCGCACAATGACTCAGAGGTTCCACGCAAATCGGAGCCGGGCGAACGGTTCGTTCCCGACGGAAAGCTCACTTTCAGCAAGCTGGACGCGAACTTCAAGTCCGGCAATGCAACGCGCGATGACGCTCCTTCGCACCTGATCGTAGGCAAAGATGTATCAGGCGAGGTTGCGGAGCTGTACACGCATATGTGCCCGGCCGGAGTTTACGAGCGAGATGGGGATCGGCTGATCGTGAATCCAGCTAACTGTATTGACTGCAAAGCAACCGATGTTATTGGTCCGCGCTGGACTCCGCGCGAAGGCGGGGCAGGCCCGCGTTACAGGCAGATGTGAACTGGCAGTTAAGAGCCGTTATTCCCGTTTCCCGGGGCTTTCCCGTCGGGCGTGAAAACCTCGACCGAAAGGGTAAACGTCCTCCTTTCCTTCGCACTCAGCGCTCCAACCCCGACCAACTGCCTGGCGACTTCCTCTCCCTTCTCATTTCGTATCGAAAGAATCATTGAGTACTCCCACGGATCTCCTCCCTCCGTGTGATGTATCGTTCCCTCGACCTTGAGGGCGGAAAAACTCGGCAGCGCGCTGCCCTGACGCTTGGGATCGAACCGCAGATGATGCTTGCAGATCGGGCAGACGTTTGCGCTCTCGAGAATTACAGCCCTGCAATGCGGACACGGCCGGGTCTTGCCCGCCGTGACCTGACGATCGACGCTCACGTCTCGAGGCCGCTTTCCACTTTGAGCTGCGGCATCACTGCGCCACCGGCGCCTTTCTCCCAGCCGAAATCCATCTGGCCGCGCATCTTCGAGCCGGCGGACACTGTGATGGATTCCGCTTTCAGGTTTCCATCCAGCACGCCTGTATCGAGAAGCTCTACACGCTTGGCTTCGTCAACGTTGCCCTGCAGCTCGCCCGCTATGACAACAGCATTTGCACGCACTGAACCAGTAAGCTTGGCGCCAGCTTCGATCGTAAGATTGCCACGCACGTTCACGTCGCCCTGAAAATTCCCGGCGATTCGAAGATCACCCGTGCCTTCGATGCGGCCTTCAATCGTCAATCCATTTGCAATCACTGACTCTTTCATAGACGGTTCCATATTCTTGCGCGGAAGGTCGAAACGCTGCGTGGCGTCGGCCCGTATTTCAGTATCGCGCTCAACACCGGCATCCGGGATCGAAGGATCTCTTCGGACTGAATTTTGTTCCTTCCAGATAGCCATCGCAGGTTCCTCTGATTTGTGACGCAAAGCGGCGTCGGTGACTGTTCGTAATAGACGCAAAGGACCGTCCGAAGTCACCCCCTCCCCCAAAAAAAGAACCGGCCGGCAACTCTTTCGAATTGCCGGCCGGCTCTCGCCCCACCCAAGGGCATTTTCTAGCTCAACCGCCCGACGGGAAGCCCGACGACGGAGGAGGCTGGTCCTGCGGCTGCGGCTGCCGAATCCGCGGTGTCTGGCCGAAGTTGTACTGGAAGCTCAGGAACGTCCCACGAACTCCGAACGTGCGGCTCGTGTTCTGGAGGAGCGTCTGGTTGCCGGTCTTGATGCTGAAACCAATCGTGTTGAATGGATCCACGAAGCGGAGCGTGACTGCGCCCTTTTCCCCGTAAACCTTCTGGCGGAACGAGATGAATGTCTGCTGGTTTGCAGCAAACTTTCCCTTCTCGATCTTCATGGGGGCCTGATATCTGTAGTTCACAGACATCGACAATACGTCGGTGAGATTCAGGTTGCCGTTGAAGCGCCCGGAAAACCCAATCGCATTAGACGACAGTGCGCTCTCTGAGCCACCATCCGTGACTGTCTTGAAAAGGTTCAATCCAACGAGGCCGTTGAACTTTTTGTTGTAGCGGATCTGCGTGTTAACATCAGTTCCCCAGGAATCGTTGACAGCAAGATTCTTGAATGAAACCACTGTCGCGTCGCGACCGTCAATCTGACCTTCGGTGTTGATGTCTACGCGGATGACGTCGGTGGTGCGGCGATAGAATGGCTGGAGCTGGAATGTGTACATGTCGCCGCTCTTGGTGAGTCCAAGCTCGACAGCGTCGGTGTACTCCGGATTGAGCTTCGGGTTACCAATCAATGCATTTTGCGGGTCAAAGAACTGCGGGAATGGGTTGAGCTCCTGTGTTCCCGGGCGACGAATGCGGCGCGAGTAGCTCGCCTTCAAGTTCGTGACGGCGCTCTTCTTGTAGCTCACGTTTGCGCTCGGGAAGAGACTGGTGTAGCTGTACGGGAAGCTTTCCTTTGTCTTCGCAAGCGTAAAGTCACGCGATGCGTACTCCGCGCGGAGACCACCCTGCAGGTCGAACTTCCCTTTTGCCTGACTTACAACAGCATAAGCCGCATCCACATTCTCGCTAAAGCTGAAGTCGTTGCTGAGATTGCTCACGGCCCACTGGTTGTTTCCAAGGAGGTCCTTGGTTACCAGGTAGTTGCGATCCAGCCAGCGCTCTGTTCCCTTGAAGCCGGTCTCCAGCTTTCTGCCAGGCTTCAGGACCTTCAGGTAATCCAGCTGAGCGTTGAGCGTCTTGGTAATTGCGTCCGTTTTATCCAGCTCGCGCTCCACAAGGCTGGATGTGTTTAACGGCTGCAGGAACTGCGAAGTGTTGTCCTTGTCATCACTGCGGTTGAAGCGCAGTTCGGTGGATACTTCGTGCTTGCGCGGCTCCAGCGTGCGCTTCCACGCAAGTGTGTAATCGATCATCTGGCCCGTTGTGTTGGTGCCGCGGATACGATTGTACTGCGAGTTGATTGCATTCCCCGAGTTGAGCTCCGTGTAACCTGTCGTCGAGTTATCAGCTGCGTGACGACGATTGAAAATCACTGCGTTCGTGATAACGTCGCGCTTGTTCGGCTTGTAGTCTGCGGTACTGGTGAGGCTATGGCCGGCGCTGGACTGCAGGCCGATAATATCCTGGTTGGTGAACCGCGTCGTAGCGCCGATTGCCGTCAGGCGTTCGCGGTCATTGTATCCGAGAATGTCTCGCTCGTCAGAATTGAATCCGTAGCTCGTGAAAGTCGAGAGCGGACCCGCTTGGTAGCCGACGCTGCCGGTGGTGTTGTAACGTCCGGCCGTCGCGCCGCCAGCATTGAAGCCACCGCTCAGCCCGAGATCAACATTGTCCTTGAGGATTATGTTAATGATCCCTGCCATGCCTTCAGGATCGTACTTGGCAGACGGGTTCGGAATGACTTCGATTTTGTCCACGATTCCTGAGGGAAGCGTCTTGAGGAACTGTCCAAGCTGCGCGCCCCTCATGGGGGACACGCGTCCATTGATCTGCACGGCGACATTTTCGTTTCCGCGCAGGCTGACTTTTCCATCATGGTCGATCTGAACCGAAGGAACCGCGTCCAGCACTTCGCTCGCGTTCGTTGCTGCTGGAGCGACCTGTTTGGCGGTGTATGCATTGCGGTCGGCTTCGACGGTCATCGCGGCCTTCTCGGCGACAACTTCCTGGGTGGCCAGGTTTACAGCGACATGGGCAAGCGCGATGGGAGTAAGTGCCTGACGCGGAGCTGTTGGCGCAATTACAAAGTCCTGCGTTCTCGGACCAAAGCCGATCTTCGTGACACGGACGTAATACGCGCCAGGACGAAGACCGCTTACGACGAACTTTCCGTCGGCGCTGGCCATTGCGCC
>JBKJPM010000231.1:0-5997 GCA_046595175.1 Gemmatimonadaceae bacterium | reverse complement strand
CGACTGGACATCCACAATTCCGACTGAGCGAAACTCCTTCTTCTATCCTTCCATCTCGACCAGCTTCGTCTTTTCCGATGCGTTCCCGGCAATTGGCCGGCGCATGACGGGTAAGCTCAGAGCCGCATACGCAGAAGTTGGAAAGGATGCGCGTCCTTACGCCTACCGTCCTTCCCTGGAAAGCAAGCTTACAACCTTCGGTGGGTACGGGTACGGCTTTACCGGTCCAAACCTCGCCCTCAAGCCAGAGTTCGCGAAGTCGTACGAGATAGGCACGGAAATGTCGTTCATGGACAACCGAATCGGGCTGGATGCGACGGTGTATCGCAAGCAGACGAAGGACCAGATTGTGAATGACATTCGTGGCAGCTACGCTACTGGATTCATTCTGTTTAACCTGAACGGCGCGGAGACGAGAAACGACGGTGTCGAGCTCACGCTCAGGCTTGCACCGGTTCAGACTAACAATTTTTCGTGGGACATACTGACCAACTACGATCAGGCGCATGGAAAGACGCTGGCATTGCCGCACGCGCTGCCAGAGTCATACGTGTCGGACACGTGGCTGTTTGGAAATGTTCGCAACGGAACGGCGCCCGGACTGTCCACGCAGTCGCTGACCGGCCTGTTCTACCTGCGAAACAATGCAGGCCAGATCCTGATCGATCCGACGTCCGGCCTTCCGCTGCGATCGTCATCATTCATAAATCACGGTTATGACCGGACGCCGAAGTACACGATCGGAATCACGAATACCCTGAAGCGCAACAATCTCTCGTTGAACTTTCTTGTAGACCTGCGACGTGGCGGAGACGTCTTCAACGCTACCGAGCAGTTCCTCACCGCGCGTGGACTGAGCACACGCACGCTGGATAGAAACACGCCGCGCGTAATTCCTGGTGTGTTGAGAGACGGAAAGGAAAACACTGCAACGCCGACGGCGAACAACATTGTTGTCGTCCCTGCGGTTCAGACGTCGTACTACACGAACATCAGTGAAGAACTCTTCATCGAGAAGAACATCAACTGGCTGAGACTTCGTGACGTAAGACTTAACTACACGCTTCCCGACCACCTGATGAAGAATGCCAGCCTCTTCCTCCAGGGTACAGATCTGCTTTTGATCACGAACTATTCAGGACTCGATCCGATTGTGAACGGAAACTCCGCCGCAGTTGGTGGATCCGGTGCAATGGGAATCGACTACGGCAATTTCCCCATGCCGCGAGGCTTTAGTTTTGGCCTGCAGCTGACGCGATAAGCGAGGAATAAAACAATGAAAAAAACCAAAATTTTCGGCGCACTGATCGTAGCATCGCTCGTAGTGCCAACGGCATGCAAAGACTATCTGGATGTAAATACAAATCCGAACGCGCCACAGGCTGTAGCTGCCAATCTTTACCTGGCCCCCATGATCCACTGGATGGGAACATCGCCGCAGTTCGACGGGCGTTTCGTCGGACGGTACACGCAGAACTGGACGTTCCCCAGTACGTCTCTCACTACATGGGATCGGATGGGTTACGATCCGTCTAGTGACAATGGCGGACAGCAGTGGCGCGACGTGTACTGGTCACTCGGCCAGAACCTGGTTGACATGATGACAATCGCCGAGGCAGAGCAGCGCTGGGACTTGCTCGGTGTTGGACAGATTCTCAAGGCGTGGGGATGGCAGGCGACGACCGATCTTCATGGCGAGATCATCATCAAACAAGCCATCGACCAGAGCAAGTTCAGCTTTGACTACGACACGCAGGAATACGCGTACGGTGAGATCCAGCGCCTCCTCAACGCCGCGATTGTCAATCTGAACAAGACCGACGGCGCAGTCAGTGCCTCGTTCCTTGCCAAGGGCGACAAGATGTACAGTGGTGACCGTTCGAAGTGGCTGAAGCTGGCCTACGGACTTTTGGCCATCAACCTGAATCATTATTCCAACAAGGCCGCCTACAAGCCGGCGGACGTCATTGCCGCGGTTGACAAGTCGTTTGCGAGCAACGCAGACGACGCACTGATCGCATACCAGAATACCAGCAACGATGACACGAACTTCTGGGGCTCGCAGCGCGGAAACATCAACAGCTATAGACAAACGCAGTTTGTAGTCAGCCTGATGAACGGAACTCAGTTTGGCGGCGTCGTCGATCCGCGCATGACAAAAACATTGTCTGCGTCACCCGATGGGCAGTACAGGGGGCTCGACATCAACGTGATTGGTTTTGGCGCGCTCGCGGCCGCTCAAATCCCGATGAATTTCTATGGATACAGCGGCGGCACGGGCGCAGGACTTCCAGGTAAGTACATCTTCTCCAACAAGGCGAAGATTCCGGTGGTCACCTATGCACAGCTGCAGTTTGTAAAGGCAGAGGCGGCCTACAGAGCGGGTGACAAGGCCACCGCACTTGCAGCTTACAGAAACGGAGTCAGTGCCAGCATTGATTTCGTGAACGCCAGAAACTCAGAGGACGGCCAGACGCCGACGCAGATCACCGCGACGGAAAAGGCGGCCTTCCTTGCTGCTCCTGAAATCGTCCCGACAGCGGCGAACCTGACGCTGACGCACATCATGTCGCAGAAGTACATCGCCCAGTGGGGATGGGGACATGACGAGACCTGGATGGATCTTCGACGGTACCATTACACCGACATTGACCCCGCCAGCGGGAAACAGGTTTTCCCGGGTTTTGCCCCGCCAGTCAATCTCTACGCTGACAACGGCGGAAAGACTGTCCAACGCATCAGGCCGCGCTTCAATTCAGAGTACGTCTGGAACCTTCCAAGCCTTCAGGCCATCGGCGGAACTGCCGTGGACTACCAGACCAAGCCCATGTGGATCATCACGCCATAATCATGAAAAAATATCTGACTCTGGCAGCGCTTGGGTGCGCAGCGCTGCTATCCGCTTGTGACAAGAATGCAGTACAGGATATCACGGCTCCAGCTCCTGCATCCGCGATCAAATTCTTTAACTTTGGCGTGAATGCACCGGGTGTGAACTTCTACGCCGATGGAACGAAGCTGACCGCAATCAGTTCCGCGACCGGAGCTGAGTCAACTAACGGCGTTGTTTACGGCGGTGTGGGTGCCGGTGGCTTCTACACGGGTATCACTCCTGGAGCGCATACGCTTACAGGAAAGATTGCCGCAGCGACCGACAAGGATCTTGCCATCTCGAGTGTTGCAACGACGATCGCCGATGGGAAAAAGTACTCGTACTACATCAGTGGATTTTACGATGCGTCGGCAAAGACGGCCGAAGCATTCGTCGTTGAGGATAACCTGCCGACACAAGACGTAACCGTTGCATACGTCAGGTTTGTGAACGCGATTTCCAACTCCAGTCCAATGGTGTTGTTCGTAAAGCACCAGACGACGGGCGTGGAAACGGCGATCGGAGCAGCGATTACATACAAGGCCGGCGGCGCATTTACGGCTGTGCCGAACGGCGTGTACGATCTCAACACGCGTCTTGCGGGATCGTCCGCTAATATCGTTTCCAGAACGGCGGTGTCGTTCGTTGCTGGCCGTATCTACACGATCGCTGCCCGAGGCGACATCACTTTGCCGTCATCAGGCACAGCTACAAACAGGGCGTTGCTGGATAACACCCTGAACAGATAGTCCCTGGCTGATAAGGAATAAAGAAAGCTCCCGGTATATTCCGGGAGCTTTTTTTAGGACTCCCGCAACGCAGACATTGCCGTTTCCCGGAATACGTCCCGGCCTGCGAGCAGACCTATGGAAACAGTGAGCGCCATCATCATGCCGGCAATTGCGAACGCGGGACCCCAGGCCGGCGAGAAGGAGTTCTCGAACACGAAATGTGTCAACGCCCAGCCGCCGCCGATTGCCAGCACCATCCCTGTCAGGCTGCCGAGCATTCCGAGGAGAATGTATTCGGACAAGAGGATCCGAATAATCTGTCCGCGCGTTGCACCAAGCGTCTTGAGAAGCACGCCCTCGCGAATTCTGTCCCGCCGCGTCGCGGCGATCGAGCTGAAGAGCACAGGAATTCCCATTACCAGGCTGAAGACGGCCATGAACCGAACGGCGATCGCAACTTTGCTCACGACCTTCATCACCGATTCCTTGATGAGTGACAGGTCGAGGCTGGAAATGTTCGGGTATTTCGCGACCAGGCGGCGCTGAAGACGCGTCACTTCGGGTCGCGGCGCAACGTTGGCCAGGATCACGTACTGCCTTGGCGCATCCTTCAGGGATGCTGGTGAGAAGACCGCAAAGAAGTTGGGCTCAAATCGCGTCCAGATTACGTCACGCAGGCTTGTGACGAGCGTTGGCACCTTAACGCCCTGCACATCCCACGTTATCACATCGCCAACTTTCGCCTTGAGGTCGCCCGCCATCGAGTTCTCCAGCGAAACCTCGCCGGTATCAGCCGATTGCCGTGAGCCCTTTGCGCCAAACCATTTTCCCTTGGTAATTGTCTCGCCTTCGGCCACGGAGTCGCGAAAGGTGGAGCGATACTCGCGTCGCAGCGTCCACGGCATTCGCTTTGGACGCAGCATTGTATCCGCCGCCATCGTCGCTACCAAAACGCCGTTGATCTCCGCAATCCTCATCGTCACGATAGGAGTGGTCTGTACGATTTCGTGACTGGCATCTCGAACACTTCGTTCAATATCGGCGCGCTGGTCTGGCTGCACGTCGTAAAACACGACGTTGGCGCGGGATGCGGCTGCATCAGTGGAGAACTGACGAAGCAGGTTGGCCTGGACAACGTACAGAGTTGTCACAAGGAATGATCCGAACCCGAGCGCCAGAATTACAGCGCGGGTCTGGTTGGCCGGGCGGTACAGGTTGGCCACACCCTGTCTAATGACATACGGCCATCCCTTGCGCAGCGATTTCCTTGCGACGTATGCCAATGCCGATGCACTGAGCACGAGCATGAGAATGACGCCACCTGTCGCAATAGCCATCCCAAGTCCATCGCGAACGCGCGTAGATCGCGACAGCGCGATCGCAAAGACACTCAGGATCAGTGCCGCGTCAACAAGCAGTCTTGGCACGTCGCGGAACCGAGTGCGAAGAATGTCTGCATCCGGTTCGCGCCGTAAAGTTTGCAGAGGCGAAATGTTGCGAACGCTAAGCAGGGGACGCAAAGAGAAGATCAGGGCTATCCATCCCCCGAGGGCAATACCGGAGAAGATTGCCTTGGGCACCAGTGATACGCTGACGTCCAGCGGAAGAAAATCGGCCATGACTCGCGGCAGCGCGAACTGCACTGCCACGCCAAGCGCAGCGCCGGCTGCGGCTCCGACCAATCCCATCGCTGCAGCCTGCGCTACGTAAATGGTGAGAACCTGCCCGCTCGACGCTCCCAGGCAGCGGAGAATCGCAACGGTATCGATCTTTCTTGCGACGAACGCTTGAACACCACTGGCGACGCCGATGCCGCCGAGAAGGAGTGCAACAAGCCCCACGATGCCAATGAAGTTTCTGAGCTGCAGGATCGCCCGTGTTGCCTGAGCTTCGCTCTGCTCGGCAGTGCGCGCCTCCATCCCGACCTGCGAAAATCATTCGCGCAGGTCGGGATGGAGGCACGCACCGCGGAACAGAGCGAAGCTCAGGCAACGCGGGCGATCCTGCAGCTACGAAACTTCATTGGCATCGTGGGGCTTGTTGCGCTCCTTCTCGGCGGCATTGGCGTCGCCAGTGGTGTTCGGGCGTTCGTCGCAAGAAAGATCGATACCGTTGCGATTCTCCGCTGCCTGGGAGCCTCCAGCGGGCAGGTTCTCACCATTTACGTAGCGCAGGCTGCAGCGATGGGATTGGTCGGAGCCGCAGCTGGCGCTGCACTTGGCGTGGCAGTGCAGTTCGCGCTGCCGCGAGTCATGGCCGATTTCCTTCCGCTGGACGTCAGCGTATCACTGGTGCCCAAGGCAATCTTCTCCGGTATTGCCCTGGGCACCAGTGATACGCTGACGTCCAGCGGAAGGAAATCGGCCATGACTCGCGGCAGCGCGAACTGCACTG
>JBKJPM010000257.1:0-3942 GCA_046595175.1 Gemmatimonadaceae bacterium | reverse complement strand
CACTTCATTTTGTAACACCTCTTTCGGGAAGAATTTCATGAAACTCGGAGCGATTGCCCTCCTGGGCGGATGCGTTTCTTTTCTCACCGCATGTGCAACATCGCAGCAGACCGATTCCTCAGAGCATGCAGGACACGGCGCCGCTGGTACTGCGGCGACACCCGTCAACTCCCTTCCTGCCGATGAGGCGGGGGCACTAGCTCGGCTGCGAAGCTCGCCGCGTCACGGCGAGTGGGTCACTGTCCGCACAGGCCCGCAGGACAGTGTTCGCGCTTGGGTTGTTTATCCAGAGAGAAAAACGAAGGCGCCGATAATTCTCGTAGTTCACGAGATCTATGGCCTCACGCCATGGATAAGAAATGTTGCGGATCAGTTCGCGGCCGAGGGATTCATAGCAGTCGCACCTGACTTGCTAACGATGAAAAATCTTCCTGGATTCCCCGATAGTGTAGATAAGCAGGTAGCGACCGCGGCGATTCGGACCTTGCAAGCTGCGGACGTTCAGCGCCAGCTATCGTCGCTGGCCAGCTACGCAATGAGTTTTCCATCTGCCCAACAAAAGTACGGTATCGTAGGATTTTGTTGGGGCGGAGGAGTCTCGTTTCAGCATGCAGTCTCAGCCCCAGCTTTAGGTGCCTCTGTTGTATTCTACGGTGTAGCACCACCTAGCGGAGCGACTAGTTCCGGTGCCCCGGTTCTAGGCCTTTACGGCGGTAATGACGCCCGGGTGAACGCGACAATTCCTGGCGTAGATTCAGCAATGAAAAAGGCCGGCAAGACCTATAACTACCATATATATGAAGGAGCCGGTCATGGCTTCCTTCGTCAGCAAGCTGGAATGAACGGCGCAAATGCGACTGCGACAGCGATTGCGTGGCCTGGAGCCGTGGCGTGGTTCAGGAAATACCTCGGCAAATAATCACCTTGAGAATTCTTTTCCTTTTGTCGTTCGGTGGTGGATTGGCCATCGCCGTCTACGCGATGCTGCACGGCGTCGAAAAAAATCGCGGCACAACCGTGTCTCGGCCCGCGCCGCACATGAATCTGCCAGCGCTAGCCGGCCTTATGGTTGTTTTCGGAGCAGTCGGATATTTACTCGTTCGAAATACCGAGCTAGCCTCTCTTCGGATCGCGCTCATTGCCGTTGGGTCGGGTGTTGCCGGCTGGGTAGGCATGAGCCTTCTCATGGCAAAATGGGCGCTGCGTCCTGGCGAGCCAAATGCTCTTGACGCGGCCGAAGAGATTCAGGGGCAGCTTGCCCAAGTCGTTGATCCGATAGCCGCCGGGAAACCAGGGTCAATCCGGTATGAAAGGAACGGGGAAAAACATGACGCTCCCGCACGCGAGATCGGCGGAGACTCTCTGCCCCGTGGTGCGGAGGTCGTAATTGATCGATTTGAAGATGGCTTAGCCGTAGTCGAAGACTGGGCGTCGGTGGAACAGAGGCTTTAAGCGCGGGTCGAGCGCGCGTACAGCGCTAGCCATTCTGGCCAGTTGCCACTCAACTCAAAGAAATCATCGAAGTAGGAAAGCCCCTTTTCTTCAAGAAATGCGACCAGGGTTGGCAGAGTGTCTTCATTGGGAAGTGGCCCAATTGAGATCAAATCATCCTCCAGATTGAATTCTGCGTCCGTAAGGTTGAATGCGGTATCGAGCTCCATGCGGGTTAGTCCGCGAGCCTCGAATTGAGTTTTTCGCACCAAGATGGTCGGCAGGTTTGCGGCGATTTTCAGAGGCATGTTTGAGTCACGAGGATGCGGAATCGGTGGTTAGTTTAACTATATGGGAGCAATCGAGCGCTCGCCCTCTTTCGAGCAGAAGTTTGATGTAATTGTAGTCGGCGCCGGTCATGCGGGAACCGAAGCGGCGGTCGCCGCAAGCCGGTCCGGCGCGACTGTCGCCATCATCACAAGCGGGCTCGAATCCATCGGTCAGATGTCCTGCAACCCGGCAATCGGAGGGGTAGCAAAGGGGACCGTGGTTCGCGAAGTGGATGCCCTCGGTGGAATAATGGGGCGGGCAGCCGACCTCGCCATGCTCCAGTTCCGAATGCTGAACCGGAGCAAGGGCCCTGCAGTGTGGGCGCCGCGAGCACAGTGCGACCGGGGCTTGTATCGACGAGCAGTCAGGACATTGCTGGAGACACAGCCGCGACTGCAAACTATTCAGGGTACCGTTGCCCGCTTGCTCCTCGACGGAAATCGCGTCACAGGAGTGGAGACTCTCGAGGGCCGCAGGTTTGCAGCGCCTACAGTTGTGATTACAACAGGAACGTTTCTTCGCGGCCGCATCCACATTGGCACCGCGAGGAACGTATCCGGCGGACGCGCGGGTGAGTCTGCCACTACGCATCTTGCCGAGCAGCTCGAGAATTTCGGGTTCACCGTAGGGCGCTTCAAGACGGGAACACCGCCGCGCATTGACGGGCGATCGGTAAACTTTTCCAGGCTCGCCGTCCAGGGGAGCGAGATCGACGAGTTCGACTACTCATGGTCGCACTTCTGGCCGACCGCGCGAGTGGCGAACGAAGCAACACGTCATCCACCGCAGCTTCCCTGCTGGATCACGTATCTCGAGCACGCTGGCAAGGAAATCATCACGCAAAACATTGAACGTTCTGCAATGTATGGCGGAGCGATTGCTTCACGCGGCCCGCGGTATTGTCCATCGGTCGAAGACAAGGTCGTCAAATTTCCGCTCGCAGAGCGTCACCAGATTTTTCTCGAGCCCGAGGGCCATGATACGTCCGAGCTGTACGTGAACGGCCTTTCCACATCACTGCCCGCTGAAGTTCAGCTCGACATTTTGCGCAGCATAGAGGGATTGGCCGACGCGCGAATGACTCGGGCCGGTTACGCAATCGAATACGACTACTATCCACCGACGCAGCTGGATTCTTCGCTGCAGACAAAAACAGTGGCGGGGCTTTTTTTCGCTGGCCAGATAAACGGAACCACGGGCTACGAAGAGGCGGCTGGCCAGGGCGTCATTGCCGGGCTGAACGCGGGGCGACAGGCGCTCGGAAAGGATCCGCTGGTGCTCGGTAGAGAAACGTCATACATCGGCGTCCTCATCGATGATCTCGTCGCTCGAGGAGTGGACGAACCGTATCGCCTTTTCACTTCGCGATCGGAATTTCGTCTGACGGTTCGTCAGGACAATGCGCTTCGCCGATTATCGCCAATAGCGGAATCGCTGGGACTCTATGACGAAGCAGAAAAGCAAATAGTTGGATTCCGGCTGGCGAATGAAGATCGCGCGCTCATGCTTGCGCGAGAGTCCAGCATTCTCCCTGAACAAGCGAACGATTTGCTTCAAAGGAAAGCCAGCTCACCGATTCCGCACTCGGTTAAGCTCATTGAACTCGCGCGAAGGCCGGAGCTGGGACTTGCCGACCTCTTTGCCTGCGTGGGGGTAGAGAGCGCCTCACGTGACGCTGTGTTGACTGCAGAACTCGAAATCAAATATGCCGGATACTTTGATCGCGAACGGCTTCAGGCTGACAAACTCAAGCGTCTCGGAGATTTTCGTCTTTCGCCGGATATTCCGTACGAAGACTTCGCGTCGCTTTCATTTGAGGCACGGCAAAAACTCGCCGCACTAAAACCGCTGACTCTCGCGCAGGCTTCGCGCGTTCCAGGTGTCAGTCCAAGTGATTTACAGAATCTGGTACTGGAAGTTGAAAGACGGCGCGGCCAGCGAAAGATTCTCGCTTAGCCAAAGATCATCTCGCGCACACATGTTGCGCGAAGAAGAGACAAAAACAACCACACATGGGACCGAAAATGCGATTACTCCTGCTTTTAGTATCTTTTATTGCGCCACTGACGTTACAGTCTCAAGCCATTAATGCGCCATTTGAGCCCATTCCCCAAATAACAGTTGTTGGAAGAGGTGAAACCAAAATTTCGCCTGACCGTGCGAATATTCAAATCAGTGTTC
>JBKJPM010000177.1:0-5532 GCA_046595175.1 Gemmatimonadaceae bacterium | reverse complement strand
CTTCGCAGGGCAAGACGGTTGATACCGTGCTGATGGCGGATGCGGGCTGCCGCGCCGCCACAAATAGCAACCAGTGGTATGTCTCCATCTCGCGCGGGCGGAAGCGGGTCATTGTTTTCACGGACAACAAAGACGCGCTTCGCGCCAGCATCGAGCAAAGCGGCGACCGTGGCCTCGCCTTGGAAATGAAGCTCCCGCCGCCCGAATCATCCGCCCATCTCGGAGTGCGCCACCGCCTGCCGGCGTGGACGCGCCGGACGCTGGCGGTGACGGAGCGGGTGCGCTTGCACGAGGCCGTCATGCGGCTCCCGGCCCGCAATGCCAACCGAGCCAAGATCGCCCTATGAGCACGTTGCAAGAAACACTCCAAAAGCGCCGGGCAACCGAGCCGCCAGCCAGTCGGTCGAGTGATTCGGCGGAAGAGGCCGTGCGCTCGCTGCAAGTTCACTCATGGAACGGTGAGAAATGGGTGTTCCCGTGGTCGCATTTTTCAGCCGCCTGTCATCAGGGCACCGGCGGTAGCGAGCAACTGGTGCTCACGTTTGGCAATCATGAGGTCATACTGGAAGGCGCCCGTCTGGCCCTGCTCCTGCCCGAGATTGCCAGTTTTCATCTCGATTGCCTGCGCGACGTGCCGGCCAAGTTCCGTTCGCAGGAGGCCAACGATGAACCGTTCATCACTCGCGTTTCCATACGGTCTGCTTCAAATATACCCGGACCCGTGGCGCAAACGTCCTGAAAAATGCCGGGTTTGTCCAAGCAAGTGCCGGGTGTATTCGGGTAGGCTGGGGACAAGGCCCGGTTCGCCAAGGGCGAGCCGTCCTTGTTGCCATGCTGGTCAATCTCCTTCTCTCCGTGGGCAGCGCCTCTGCCGCCCTGGCATTCTGGACGCAGACGGGAATCCCTCGCCCGGTCGCCTATGGCCTTGGGCTGCTGTCCCTCTGGCAGCTTCGTTGCGCCATGAGCCGGCGCGTGCCAGCCCCGGCGATTCTCCGGCTGGGAGGGTTCTCCTGGGATATGCACAGCTTCTGCCGGGGCTGGCTCATCACGGGTCAGGTCGGCACGGGCAAGACCGTGGCCGCGATCAATACGATGCTCTGGCAGGTCTCGAAAAACTGTCCGACGTGGGGCGGGGTCTGCGTTGATGACAAAGGGCTCTATTGGGAAACGCTCTCGCCGATGCTCGGGCACCTCGGGCGCGCCTCCGATCTCATCCTCCTGCAAGTGCGGCCTGAAAACGCCGGGGCCGACTGGAAGCCGGCGCATCGCTTCAACTTTCTGGACAATCCCCACCTGCCGTGGTCGGCCAAGGCCAAGATTGTCTGCGACGTGGCCGCCGCGCTGGGGCAGCGCAGCGAACAAAGTTTCTTCAAAATGCAGGCCCAGGTGCAGATGGAATTCGCCTTCAAGGCGCTGCACTGCGCCGAACTACCGGTGACTTTGGAGAGCACCTATGATTTTCTGTCGTCGGAAAGCCTGCTCAAGGAAATCATGGCGATGGTCGCGAAGAAGGACACCCGCGAGGCGCGGGCGCTCGTGGACCATTTCCAGGGAAATTTCCTGACCCAGCCGGCCGAGCAGCTCGGCGGCGTCAAGACCACCATCGCCAACTACCTGAAGCATTTTACCGAGCCGGACATCGCCGAGATCTTCTGCTCCAAGGAATCGACCTTCAGTTTCGATGACATCGACCGCGGCAAGATCATCTGCGTCTCCATCCCGCAGCGTTATCCGGTGGAGCGGCGCTATATCAACACGCTGCTCAAGCTGACGTTTTACGCCCATGCGTTGCGTCGGTTCGACAAGCCGGCGGCTGAACGCGCCCGCGACAATCTTGTCATCCTCTGGGCGGATGAAGCACAGAAGATCGTCACGGCGAGTGATGACGGGATGAGCGACTACAACGTGGTGGATGTGCTCCGGGAGGCGCGGGCGACGGTCGTGGCGGCAACCCAATCCTATGCCTCGCTCATTCCCCCGATGGGTGACGAGCGAAAGGCGGAGGTCTTCATCGCCAACATGGCAAACCGAATCACCTTTTGCGCAGCCGACGAGGACTCCGCGAAGATCGCGGCCGACACGCTGGGCAAGCGCATGAGCAAGCGTCGAACGTATGGCTATACCGGCGGCAAGCGATCCAGCTCCTACACCGAAGAGGACAAATACTTTCTCGAACCCCACGAGTTGCGCCGCTTGAAGAAATTCCAAGCGGTCGTCCAGCACTGCGATTTCGGGTTCCGTAAAGTAATGATTCCGGCACTTGGCACCGATGGCCAGGTGCCGGTGTGGTATCGGGAGGCATATTGAACCCCATGGTCGCCGAGGTATCCACACCACTGCCCAGCTCCCTGCCATCGCAGGCGGGCAAGCTGCGTGGCTTGCGCCCGCATCTCGATGCGAACATTCGTGGCCAGCCGCACGTCATGGAACGGGCCACGTCCGTGCTGACGCGCGGAGAACTGGGGCTGGCTCATCCAGGCCGGCCCAAAGGCTCGTTCCTGTTCGTTGGACCTACCGGGGTTGGGAAAACTGAGCTGACCAACGTTTTCACCGCCTATCTCTTTGAGGGCAATAAACCGATCCGTTTCGATATGTCGGAATACCAGAATCAATCGTCGGTCGAAAAGCTGATCGGACAGGACTCCGATGAAACCGGACTGCTCGGGCGGGCGCTCAGCGGTGTCACCCAGGGCACACTGCTTTTCGATGAGATCGAAAAGGCGCATCCGCTCGTGCTCGATCTGTTCCTCCAGATGCTCGATGATGCGAGTATCACCTTCGCCACGGGTGAGCGGAAGAACCTCTCCCGGTTTTACACGGTCTTCACAAGCAACATCGGATCGTCGGAAGTCATGCGCATGACCTCTGCGCCAATGGCGACCGTGGAGCGCACGGTGCTTTCCCGCGTGGGACAGCAACTCCGGCCTGAACTCGTCGGCCGCATCACAGAGAAACTTGTTTTCGGGCGGCTCGGTTACGACACTCAGCGTGAAATCTGCGAGCTGATGATTGACCGGGAAAAAACCCGCCTGCGTGAAATGGGCTTCACGTTGGAGGCCAACGGCGAAGTCGTTGAGTTTTTGATCCGATGCGGGTATCACAAGACACTTGGCGCACGGCCCATGCGCTCGGTGGTCGAGCGTCACCTGCAGGATGCCATTGCCGAGGGGATGCTCTCACGAGGATCGGGCTCCGGCCGGGTCGTGGTGGATAGAATGAACGAGTGTCTCGTGCTTCTCCCTCGCGCATCCGGTGTTTGACTACGGCTCTGCTCACAGCGGCACTTGAATTTAGGTTGTTCGCGGGAATCGCCAGAGCGAGGGCGAGTTATTTCGGGGGATTCTGAACTAACACAGCAAGCGGGTGTCCCTACGGCTAACTCACAAATTCTTGTGAGCCTATACAGGCGAGGGTCGCTATTTGCATGGTTCAACATGAGCGCGGTTCACAGGGTTCACGCCAGACGGTCGGGGTTACGGAATCGAGACAGTCAACGATTCTCCCTGATGGAGCCACCGTGTGGCCGTGGCTCTGCCAGGGCGAAAACGTCAGTGTTTACTACGCCAATCTGAAGCCGGGTCGTTGGCCCGAGCATCATCACGGACAGGCAGAGTTGCTGCTGACGTTCGACAGTGCGTGCGCCGAAATCAAGTGGCGCAACAAATCGGGGCACATCACGAAGCAATCCTTGGGCGCGCATCAATTCTGCCTGATCCCGCCGAATGTGCCACATGAGTGCGAATGGGTAAGCGAGGCCGATGTCGTGGCCCTCTACATGGAAGAGCGGTTGCTGAAGGAGCATGTGAACGGGCCTTTCCGCACAGTGGTGGTCGATGATTTCCAAGTCCTCACTCAAGTGGATGCGTTTCTCTGGTCCATCGGTGGGATGTTTCGTTCCCTCTGTCACATGGCGGTAGTTCAGCCGGCCAGCTTTATCGAGGGCATGGGCACGGCGCTGGCAGCACGGACCCTGGAGCAGCATTTTCACGGCCATCGCCCCGGCAAGGTTCCGCTCCCGAAATTGCCGGGCGCTTCGTTACTGCGCATGGTGGCGTATATCCAAGCGAACATGCGCGATGCAATCAGCGTGGCCGATCTGGCTAAGAACGCCGCGTTGAGTGTGGATCACTTTGCTCGATTGGTGAAAAACACAACGGGTTGGTCGCCGCTGCAATTTCTTCTGAAATGCCGCGTCGAAAAAGCCCTTGAACTTTTGCGCACCGGTCAGTTCCGGGTGGCGGAAGCGGCCTACGAGGTGGGCTTCTACGATCAAAGTCATCTCGACCGGCACTGCCGGAAGTTTTTCGGCATTTCTCCAAAGTCGGCGATGAAAGCCGTCCTGGACGTGGGTTCGTCCTTATAAATCCCGGAAACGTCCAAGCCTATCGCCGCAGCGATAGAGTAGAGTGGTCTTAGTTGAGGGTCGCATTTCTTGCACCAGCAAAGCGCGCCCTCTTAACCGTCCGATTCTTCGGAAATACCAATATGAAAATCAATTCGCTAAAGTTCGCGCGAGTCGTCGGTGGGCTAATTCTATTCCACTTGTTGAACAATCGGGCGTGGGCAATGCCAGCGCTGCCACTCGCGCAAATCCCCTCCTCCCTGAAGACCTCGTTTCAATACGGGCTGGGCGTCTTGTTCCTCCTCGGGTTTCTCTGGGGCGTCATCAAAATCTGGGGCGGGGCTGATCGCATGTCGAAAGGCGATGCCGACGGCAAGATGGGCATCGTGTCCGGGATTATCATTGCCGGTGCCGCCGCCATCATGGGCGCGCTCTTTGGGATCTTCGGCATGAGCGACGGAGCCTTGGTGCCACAATTCTAACATGAGCGAATTGCGCATCACAGATACGAACAGCGTGAACGACACCAAGGGCCGTGCGTTCGGTTTACAGGGCAACGACTTCATTTACGTCCTCGTGGCGTTCGTCGCCGCGCTGGGTCTCTACCTCGTGCTGAACGTCCTGCTGGGCGTCGGCAAGCTGCACGCCTTGGTCGTTGCGCTGCCCTTCCTCCTCGGTCCTCTCGCCTGGGTGCTTTGCCTCCGGCATAACAAGCCGGACGGCTACGCAGAGGACTGGTTCGATCAGAAATTCAACGGTGAGGGCTGGGCCTTGGTCGTCCGGGCGCAGCCATCATCCCCGCACAGCCATGAAAAGCGCACCTAACGGACACTTCGCCGAGGGGCTGATCCTCTTCGGCTCCCTGGAAAAGGGCGGCACGGCTGCCAAGGGCTTTGTGCTCCAGCCGCCCGACCTGCGCGGGGGGAGCGTGGCGCATCTCAACGGCTACCAGGACAAGATTCGCAGCCTTCTCGCCAGCGTGGCGGAGGGGATGAAGGCGCAGCTCCAGTGGACCTGCAATTGCGACTACAAGAAGGAGCTGACGCGGTATTTCCGGGAGACGGAACGCATGACGCATCCGCACCTCAAGCGCATCCGGGGCGAACGATTCCAACGCTATTGGGATAAAATGCATCGCCGCGAATTGAGGCGCGAGCATCTCGTGCTTTTCGTAACGACTGAGATCACGA
>JBKJPM010000143.1:0-5724 GCA_046595175.1 Gemmatimonadaceae bacterium | reverse complement strand
CGACAAGAACTGCGAGCAGAATCAGCTGTGACCACTGTGTCGTGTCGCGAAAGAAAAGCCGCACCTCCTTAAGGATTAGCTCCCGACGCAGCGTTCCGAACGGCGAAAGGATGGCCGCAAAGAAGGTCGTTCCCTTGTTGCTTCGGTTCGAACCCGAGCTTTCCTGCGCACGACTGAATCCCTGCGAGTAGAAGCGCCAATGCAGCGCTGCGCCGATGGCCGTGATCGCCGCCGCTGTGCTCCACAATAAATAGAATGGAAGCACCTCGGGTTCATCACGAAGCCACCCCATCAATCCGGTCTGCAGCCACTCGCTAGGCAGCCATGGTGAAGCGGGCGCACGAAGCAGCGTGATGAACTCCACGAGCGAATGGAATCCTTCGGGGCGGGCAAGTTGTTCGGGCCGGAGCAATCGGAAGAGCAGCGCGAGTCCGGCTGCAGCGATAATGGTGACCAGAGTGAGAATTTCCTTGGTTCGCCGCGCGGGAAAGACATTTACCAGTATGAGGGTGATCATGGAACCGAACACCGCTGGAATTATCAGGAATGGAATGAACGCCAGAACGGCCAGCAGCGGGAATACGAATCCGCCGTCGAAAACAATTTCGTAAGCCGAAAAAATAGGTGCCGCCATGAGCACTACCATCCAGCTTGACGAAGTCAGTGTCTCCAGCAGTCGCGCGATATAAAGGTCCAGCCAGTCCACCGGCGCCGAGTTGACCATGTCCAGATCGCGCGCGAGGAAAAAAGTGGAAAGTCCGGCGATCAGGTTCGAGAGCACGAGCAGTCCAAAAAAGCTCAGGAACATCATGCCCAGCAGCTTGCCAGCGATCAGTGGTCCAATTTCGGGAATGCCGCGAAAGTACCGAAGTATTCGGAACAGAACGCCAAACACTGCAATCCAGAAAACGAGTGCAAGGAGTCCGAGAAGTATTACGCGAGTTCGTTTGCCGGTGATGTTTCCACTCGCGCGATTCCGGACTGAAATAAATTTCGGCCGGAGCAAGTCGCGTGTGGTCATCGGCTGAATTGGCCTGGCGCGCACTTCAAAAGCAAAGGTGGAAGGAATCGAAGGGAAGGAAGGGAACGACGGTGCCTGCATGTTGTTACCTGCAATTGCAGTTGTTCCTTCGTTGACTTCGTTCTTCCTTTGACTCCTCCCATTGCGGCTTTTAACAATCCAGGACATCCGACGCCAATCGCGCGGAGGCCTCGCCGGTCAGCCGCAGAAATATTTCCTCGAGTCCGGCAGCTCCACTCGCCGCATCCCGGCGCAGGTCGTCCATCGTTCCCATCGCTCGAATCTTTCCCGCCTGGATGATCGCGATTCTGTCACACAATGATTCCGCAACTTCCAGTGTATGGGTGGACATCATGATCGTGTTCCCGCGCTCCACGTACTCACGGAAAAGGTCCTTCAGGATGCGCGCTGCCTTCGGATCCAGGCCTACCATCGGCTCATCCACGATTATCACTTCGGGCTTATGCACGAAAGCGCTGGAAATGATCAGTTTCTGCCGCATTCCGTGGCTGTAGCTCTCAACGACGGAGTCAGCCCATTCGCTCAAGTCGAACAAGTGGAGAAGCTCGCTGATTCGATGGTCCAGCTCAGGTCCCCTCATCCCATAAAGTCCAGCAACAAATCGCAGGAATTCTGCTCCAGTCAGTTTGTCATAGATGTATGGGCGATCAGGAATGAACCCGAGGCGGGCTTTGGCTTTCATGGGTTCTTTGATGACATCGTGGCCGCCGAGCCTCACGCTCCCGGATGTCGGCTGCAGGATTCCCGCAATCATCCGCAGCGTGGTGGTCTTGCCGGCGCCATTTGGTCCGAGGAATCCGAACAGCTCGCCACGCGGCACTTCGAGATCCACGCCGTCCACGGCCGTGAACTTCCCATACTTCTTGGAAAGCCTGGAAAGACTGATCACTGTGTTTTCAACGCTGCAGTATCCTGTGCGGACTTCTTTCTCTTGAATGCCATCTCGAACGGCGCGCGAATCATGCTGAGACCGCCGGGTTCATTGGCTGCGACTATACGCCCTTCCTTGTCTACCCATACTGTCAGCGGACTTTCATTGCCACCGAGACGTCGGGCGCGGATCGTGTCAACTCCCGCGCTCCTCCATTCGCCGGTTTTGCGGTCTAGGATCGCTGAGTCTGCAATTTGAAAGAGCGAATCTTCGTGCACCTGGATCGTTACCAGCTTCAGCTCGCGGGAGAAGGGGTCAAATAGAGAGACGTGTATGGTATCCCCCGCGTTACGCTTTTTCGTGAGCATTCCAACAATTGGTGCAAATGTCAGCGTGAATGGCGGGGAGGTAAGCCGATAGGTTTTCCGCCACACTGAGTCCTTTCCGAGGACGACAACGCTGTGTCGCGGGAAATTTCCGACGACAAGGACCGAGTCGCCTGTCGTCTCCCCCACAAGAGTTCCAGGAAGCAGGTCGCCTTCGAGCTTGATCCCGAAGTCCTTGAGCAGGAGAGCGCGTGAATATGAAGCAGTCGTGCGCACTGTCATCGAAAGGGTGTCCTTTCCGACCGGATAGTTTCCCGTGAACATGTCGGATGTCACGATCCGCTTGTCCGTCGTATCCACCATGGACATCGCCGATCCAATTGTGACGCCGTTCTGTTGTACGATGTAATAGTAAGACGCCGGTGAAATGCGGAGCGACGCATCCAGCAGTCGTTCAAGCGGGGATTGGACAATCTGCCGGCGCGCGAACAAGAGGAGTCCGCCCACCCACAATGCAACTACAGCGATCGCAACTGTGCGTCTCGTCACGAATGCAGTGATTGAGGATGTCGCTAGATAATTGTGAGGCTCGTTTCGGCGTTGATCCAGCCGAGATATCTGTCGAGGCCGCCAGTCACGGGAATGGCGAGGAGCTCGGGGACTTTGTAGGGATGCAGCGTTGAGAATGCGCGCTGCAGCGCATCGATGCACGCCGACCTTGTCTTGAGCAGCACGACCACTTCTGTCTCGTCGGCCATCTGGTTTTCCCAGCGGTACAGTGAGCGCGCCCCTGGGAGGATGGTACCGCAGGCAATGAGGCGTTTTTCGAGAAGAGCTTTCACGAGGGAGACAGCTTCATCGTCCGTGGCGAGCGTGGTCAAAACGACTACTGCATCAGTGTGCGCCAATTGTCGTCCGTCTGAGGTTTTCGCGCCGCGAGCCAGCGCACACCAATGTAAGCCCGAATTCCGCTTTCGCTCAGCCCTTTTTTGGCGGAGGCCTGTCGATCCCCGCCCACGCGTTCGCCGTCCCGATGAATTCATTTCCGGCCGACTTTGCGTGTGTGAAAAGCTGGAGCTTGTAGCCTGTCAGCCATTTCAGCGGACCATTCATCAGCGCGACCTCGAGCGGAACTGTACCGCCGCCCGGTACGGCCGTCTGCTGAGTGGCGAGCTTCTCCTCACTCACCTCAGCGAAATACTGCTCAATTTCCGCCTTCTGCTTCTGCATTTCCCCTGGAAAATCTTCCGGCTTCATGCGGCGCGTTCCTTCGAGCATCTCCATGAAAATCTTGTAATCGCCCTTGTCCATCCACCTTATCCCACCAATTCCGCAAACCGACAAATACCGCAGAAGCTCGGTCGTATTTCTCTGGCTCCCGGACGGCCGAAACTCGTAAGAGTCGAGCGGCAGCTTCTCGAAAAGGTGAAGGGCGATGTCGCACTCCTTCGTCATGGACGCACACAGCTGATTCTTGTTGATCATTGGAGTCTAAAGGTTTTCGCAAGTGAACCCATGTTATAAAATCCCTCCGTCCAGCTCCCGCTGAAATGCCTCAAAGAACATCCCAACGTCATAACCATCTACAAGAGCGTGGTGAACCTCAACGCCAACGGGCATCATCCAGCGATCGCCGGACGCGCCAACCTTGCCGTAAACGATTCTCGGGAAACAATCATCCTTGCCATGAATCGGATTTGAAAATGCAGTGAAGCGCACCCACGGCAGGATCGAGTGGTAGATGGCGTCATCATCTTTGTCCGGAATCTCCAGGCCGGTGGAAGTGCGCGCTCGCTCCAGGACTTCCCGGTTATCCCTGCTGAATTCGCTGAACGAATCACGATGCTCAGTTCGCGCAAATGCAAATGTATGGTCCGGACGCAGCACAGTTGTACTGAAATGCACCGCTTCGTGGACCCACACCTCGGTTCCGCGAATCCTCAACCGCAGCGCCTCAATCGCATTTGCGGCGCGCGAGCCGAGATAGAGGGAAGCGAGGGTAAATGAAATTTCTCGATCGCGCCGGCACTGTTCCCAGAGTTTGGTGACATCTACCTCGGCGCACACATTGAAAAAAGGTTGCGCCATGTTCTGGTAGAGATCGAAATGCGGGGTGCGTTTCCAGTTCGAAAGATCGAGCTTCTGCGCCATGGGGAAATCTCGCATTAGCGGTTACCATCCGCGACTGTAAATCGTCTCCGTCTTCTCGCCCTGAAAAGCGGTGACAGGTACTGTCATCCACCTGGGACGATTCAGCCCGGTTGGTCCAGCACCCAAATTCGCAAAGCGTGAACTCGTAAGGACTTGGGTCTCGAGGCCTGCCGGGCCCGTACTCTGCCTGAGAGGATCTCATTTACCAAGGAGTCCATCCATGCGCGTATTCCTGTCCTTGCTCGCCCTTGCCGTTACCTATGCCTCGGTTGCGGAAGCGCAGTTCCGTTTGTCCGATATCAACCTGCGCGACGTCGAGCGGGCGGTCCGCATCGCGCGCACCGTATCTGACATGACGCGTGGAAGCCGAACATCTTCCGGTTCATCGCGGGGAAAGACGACGGGCCGCACCTCTACAGGCTCCCGGACAACAGTATCCAGCGCCGCCGCTGCCGCTGCGCTTCGAACCGGCGACAACTATCTCGGCGTTCCTTACGTCTGGGGCGGAACTACCCCCGATGGATTCGACTGCTCTGGATTTGTTCAATACGTGTATCGCAAGCAGGGAGTCGAGCTTCCGCGCACATCGCGGCAGATGGCCAACGCCGGCCGCAGCGTTCCTCCGTATATAGATGCGCTCGAGCCCGGTGATCTGATGATGTTCGAGGGAAGCGGCGGGGTTATCAGCCACGTTGCGATGTACGCGGGCGATGGAAGAATCCTCCATTCTACATCCAGCGGAAATGGAGTGCGATATGACGATCTGTCCAGCAAGCGCGGGCAGTACTACGTGAACCATCTCGTGGTTGCGCGCCGCGTCACGGAGGATGGCCGCTCACTTGTGCAATCGCTGAGTTTCCTCAGCAGGAAGACACCATTCGATTACTTCGATCCGCCGGATTTGGCTCCGAAAATCAGGAGGTAGTTAGAATTACTGGATGGACCTAAAGGGAATCCATCACCTCACGGCTGTTTCAGCAGATATCAAGGGAAATCACCGCTTCTACACGCGCGTACTTGGTATGCGACTGGTGAAGCGCAGCGTAAATCAGGACGATGTCAGCGCATACCACCTTTTTTATGCGGATGCCGTGGGATCGCCGGGGACTGATCTCACTTTCTTCGACTGGAAGATGCCGCGTGAGCAGCGTGGATCGCACAGCGTCGTTCGCACAAACCTTCGCGTCACCGGCGAGGCTTCGCTCCAGTGGTGGAAGCTCCGTTTCGCAGAGCTCAGTGTGACTGTGGGCGAAGTTCATGAGCGCGACGGCCGGCTTACGCTGGATTTTGAGGACAGCGAAGGTCAGCGTTTGTCGCTGATCGACGACGGAGGA
>JBKJPM010000039.1:0-10972 GCA_046595175.1 Gemmatimonadaceae bacterium | reverse complement strand
CGTGGCAGGCAGCTGTGCACGCTAAGGACGCCGAGGGCTTCATCGCCCTGTCGGATAGCGATGGCAACGCTGCTGATGACATGATGCTCGAGTAACAGCGTGGCTTCACTAAACCGGGCCGTCTGGGGGAGGTTCTCAAAAACGACTGCGCCGTCCTGTCGAAGCGCGTAAGCCGCCTGACCGCTTCCGTCCACTCGTATGCGTGCACTTCCGACAAGTCCTTCGTCCCATCCCACGCCAGCGATCAATAGAAGCGACTCTTTACCTTCTTCGAGAATGAGAATCTTCCCCAAATCCGCGTGTAGTTCGGCCGTTAGAGATAAAACAATCTTACTGAGCTCGGCTGCGGTCGCCGCGCTGAACTCGCGTCGTGGGCGCGGCTGGGTCAGTTTCGGCGTAGCCACGGGCGGCGTTTCGCGTGTGACTGTTGGCACTGTTCCGGCGGGTGGTGTTAGCGCTGGAAGTCCGACCAGCGACCTTGCGCGATTCAGCGCGTCGTCCAGGTTCCCAAAAAGGTTCTCTTCACCGATTTCCGCCAACACGGGGGAACCTGTGAGCGCAACAAGCGGCTGCATGTGAACATCTGAGAGGAGCACTGTCGTGCCGTCCTTTCGGGTTCGATGGACGACATCCGTCAATGCATGCATCCCTGTCGAGTCCAACGCGAGCACAGCCCGGAGGCGGATGATCAGGACTTTTGGCTTACCGGCGATGCGTGCAATCGTATCCTTGAAGTTCTCCGCTGCGCCGAAGAAAAACGGGCCATTGATCTCGTAAACCTCCACTCCTTGCGGAATGTTGCGGAGTCTTATCCCGTTCGGGTCAAGCGAATACAGATCATCCCGTTCATCGTCGTTCTGGTTGTCTTGCAGTTCGCGGGAAATAGCGGCGACGTTTGTCACCTCCGACATTCTGCGGATGAAGAGAAATGCGGCCAGCACCATTCCTACACTGATCGCGACGGTGAGGTCAATCAGGACGGTCAGGGAAAAGGTGGTAATGAGAACGGCGACATCACTCCTGGGCGAGCGCAGCTCCGCCCGAAAGGTACGCCACTCACTCATGTGGTAGCTGACGACGATGAGAATCGCAGCGAGCGTCGCCATGGGAATGAGCGCGGCCCAGCGCCCAAAAAAAAGCGTGATCAGAAGCAGTGTTACTGAATGAACAATTCCGGCTACGGGCGTGCGCCCTCCGTTTTTAACGTTCGTCGCCGTACGCGCTATCGCTCCCGTTGCCGGCATCCCTCCGAACAACGGGGTGACGATGTTGGCGATGCCCTGAGCGATGAGTTCCATGTTCGAACGGTGCCGGCCACCAATCATACCATCGGACACCACCGCCGATAAAAGCGACTCAACTGCTGCAAGGATCGCTATAGTGAATGCAGGGCCAACGAGCGCCGTAATCACTGCAAACGAGAGATGTGGTATCTGCACGTGGGGCAGGCCGGAGCTGATTCCGCCGAACCGGGTCCCAATCGTTTCGACGGGCAAATGCATCACCTGCGCAAGCACAGTCGTAGCGAGCAGTGCGACGAATGGCCCGGGAATCCTGAAATGCAACTTCGGCCAGATCAGGAGGATTGCCAGGGCAGATAATCCGACCAGAACGGCACCCGGGGTGAAATCTGTGGCGCTGTGAGCGTACGCGGACCACTTCCCAATAAAGTCCGCAGGCACGGGACCAATGCGAAGTCCGAGGAAGTCCTTAACCCCACCGGAAAAGATTATGACAGCTATTCCGCTCGTAAATCCCGTGATGACCGGGTGCGGAATGAACTTGATCATTGCGCCAAGTTTTGCGATTCCCATCACAACGAGGATCACACCAGCCATGAGGGTCGCGATTGTGAGGCCGTCTATCCCGTATTTCTGGACGATGCCGTAAACGATCACGACGAAGGCGCCCGTTGGTCCGCCGATTTGTACGCGCGAACCGCCGAGCACGCTAATCAGGAATCCTGCAATAACTGCCGTCCAAAGCCCACGGTCCGGGGTAACGCCACTGGCGATTGCGAAAGCAATAGCGAGCGGAAGAGCGACGATGCCGACGATAATTCCCGCGATCAGGTCGTCGCTGAATTGCCTGCGATCGTACGTCTTCAATACTGTAAAAAGTTTTGGGACGAACAAGTAAGGCTACTCTTTTATCTGGGGACGAGGCACGGAAAAGCAATATTGAACTGGTGTTCAATGAAAAATACGCTATATTGAACGCATGGTCAATATGGTTATCGGCTTGCTGCATTTCCCAACACCGCTGTTTTGGCTGGCTTTCAAGGCTGACAATGCCCGGCGTTAAAGCGGAAGAGGCCATTCGTCGAGCGCAGATCCGTGACGCTGCCTTTCGACTCGCCATTAAATCTGGTCTCCACAGGATCACAATTCGTGATGTCGCTGAAAGAGCGCATCTGAGCCCAGGACTGGTGATCTTTCACTTTGGCAGCAAGGACGATCTCGTTTTTGAGGTTCTGAAATCGGTCCTTAACACCACAACCACTTTGCAGATCAGTGCCGACGTCCAGGCCATACAAGACCCGGGTGAACGCTTGCTCGCACTCTTAAAACAGGAGATGGCGCGGCTGTCTGGTAGCCCGCGGCTCATTCGCCTCTTTTTCGAGTTTTGGAGTGCAGGGCTTTGGGATCGTCGCATCGGGCTGCGCATGCAACAACACCTCGATCGTTACCACGAGGCGTTTTCACCCATGAGCCGCGAGGTTATTGACGCGCACCCAGACCTTTTTGTGGGAGTGACGGCAGAGGGACTGGCCACCGCAATCGCTGGTATCGTTAAGGGTTGCGCAGTGCAATCAATGATTGAGCCCGGCCTTGACACTGCAGAGTATTTCCGGGCAGCAGAAACTCTTTTAGGTCAGGTGCCGAGGCTCCACGCCTGACCAGGCAGCGCCCTGAACCTGCGGAAGTTGCATGTCCTGCTGTGCCCGCTCGAAGCTACTCTGACACCGACCTGGCGATGCCATCGTTCGCGCACTTTCGGTCGGCCATGAAACGCCTCTGCCTTCTTCGGTGTCCATTCTGCGGAAATGGGCCGGCTTTGAACAGATGGATGACGGATATCCGCAAACGGTGCATCAGCTGCAACTTCCGTTACGAGCGAACCGACGACAGCTATTTCTCGGCGGCGATGTTTTTTTCGCTTATGATCATGGAGGGGGTATTTGCCTTCAGCCTGGTCGCATATTTACTTCTCGCCTGGCCAAACGTGCACTGGGATGCTTTTACTTACGTTGCGGCCGGCGGGATGGTTGTTCTCGGACTGGTCATGCAACCGTTGGGGAAGTTTTTCTGGCTCAGCCTCGATGTACTGATTCGGCCGGTTTCAAAAAGCGAGTGCCTATGAGTGGTTTGATTCTCAAGCTCTCAACTATCCACCGAAACCGTGCAACTCCAGTTCAAATTGCTTCAGGACTTATGTTGTATCGCTGATCCTGATTCAACCCCCGATGCCGCAACCAAAGCAGAGAGCAGCTAATTGACCTTTCAGCATCATCTCTCCGTTCTTTCCAAATCTCCGTGATGGAATCTCCTCTGCCCCTGACCGCATGACATCCGAGTCTCGTCAAGGGCGCCGGCAGACGAAAAGGCAGCCCCCGAAGCCGGGCAACGTGCGACAATTCTGGAAGAGTATGGGGCCGGGCATAGTAGCTGGCGCTGCCGACGACGACCCGTCCGGAATTGCGACGTACTCGATTGCAGGGGCCCAATATGGCACTGCGTTTCTTTGGACGTCGTTGTTTACCTGGCCACTTATGATTGCCGTGCAGTCTATGTGCGCCCGAATCGGAATGGTCACCGGGAACGGTATCGCCGGAGCGCTTCGCCACAAGTTTCCGCGTCCGGTGCTGGTCGTTGCGGCGGTTGCTCTCTTTATCGCAAATATGATAAACGTTGGTGCGGATCTTAATGGTATGGCGGATGCCACCAAACTCCTGACCGGAGTCAACTCCCACTTCTGGGTAGTGGTATTCGGCGTCGGCATCGCGGTCGCCACGATTCGATTGCGATACGCGGCGATGTTCTTCATAATCCTCGCAACGCTGTGTCTGCTTTATACTGGACTGCGGTTATCAACGGGATTCTCGCGCCGTTTCTTTTGGTGGGAATCCTGATCGCCAGCTCTGATCACACCCTTATGCACGGCCAGCCAAGCCCAATGATAACTCGACTGGTCGTTGGCTTTACCGTAGTAGTCATGTTTGCAGCGGGGATTGGAATGTTCGTTCTTTAATCCAGAGTGAAGCGGACAACGAGTAGGAATGGGCGCATTCCGGGCAGCTTTTTGGGGAAGGAACGCCCAAGATCCGATCCACGAAGCTGATTGGACCTTTTTACCTGTTCCAGCTGGCCGTCAGTGCAAGCAGTCCGAATGGAAAGCGCGGAGCCCAGTTGGCTTCGCTATGCACTCCGTTCAGCACTTCTGTGTACGTCGCTGAGTAACCCTTCGAGAGAAGTGCATCGCGAAAGCGTCGGTTCGTCTCAATAAAATTTGGGCCGGATTCACCCAGGACGCGCTCCGTCTCCTGATCCCCCACGTCGAGCACAAAGCGTATAGCCTTTCTCTTCTCCGCCGCATACTGCGAAGTGAGCCATTCAGGGGGATTGCTACCGCCTTCATTTCCCCTCCAGAACGCACCGCTTTGCGAATAGACATTCCCGAATAAATCGGGTCGGCGGTAAGCGATGTATGATGCACCGAGTCCGCCATTGCTAAATCCCGCAACAATGCTGCGATCAGCTTTTCTCGTGACGTTCCAGTTTTTCCTCACCCAGGGCACGAGCTGACGTCCCACAAAACCGGCAAACTTGGAGCTGTTGGATAGATCATTGACGCGCGTCTGCCCCACGGAATCGTCCACGAACACCGCAACAAAGGGCGGCGTCTTTTTCGCCGCGAGAAGCGTGTCGAGGATGTAGGGAAGGGGAATCGCGTTGAAATAATCCTCACCGTCGAACACGACAAGCAGGTCGAACGGTGTCCCACGCTCACGATATCCCGGCGGAGTGTATATCCAGATTCGCCTGGGACGCCGGTATGTCGAATCGAAAATCACGTACTGTGTAAAACGTCCAGCGGGTACTCCTGCCTCCGGCAAGCGCCGGTTCACTTCGGTGCCTGTGAGCTCGTCCGGGAGCTGGGCCTGTGCGGCAGATACGCAGGCAATTGAAAGCACGGCAACAAGCGCAGGCAGGAGTATCGTTCGCATTAAGCGGCGTCTCTTGTAAGTGAGAGGTTGTACAACCGTAATTCACGGATGAGCGTCAATTGTTCCACCATAGCTGATGATTCCGGTGCAGGGTTTGCACTCCTGCCTGCTACTAAACATCGAAGGAGCAGCAATGATCAAGGTCGGCATAATTCTCGGCAGCACACGGCCGGGACGCAACGGCGAGGCGGTTGCCAAGTGGGTATACGAGCAGGCAAAACAGCGTAGTGATGCGCAATTCGAGTTTGTGGACATAGCTGATTACAATCTTCCGCTTCTCGATGAGCCGATTCCACCCTCCCAGGGGAAATACAGCAAGGAGCACACGAAAAAATGGGCGGCCAAAATTGCGTCACTTGATGCTTTTATTTTTGTTACGCCCGAGTACAACCACTCCACCTCGGGAGCACTCAAGAATGCAATCGATTTCCTGTACGCTGAATGGAACAACAAGGCCGCGGGAATCGTCGGATATGGCAGCGCCGGCGGCACACGCGCGATCGAGCATTTGCGCGGAATCATGGCAGAGATCCAGATCGCCGACGTGAGGGCGAGTGCTGCGTTCTCCCTGTTCACGGATTTCGAGAAATTCAGTGTTTTCAAGCCAGGTCCTCAGCATGGAAATGCGATAACGACGCTGTTCGACCAGGTAATTGCGTGGGGCGGCGCAATGAAAACGCTGCGCGAAAAATCTACCCAGCAGGCTGCCGCTCGCGCAGCGTGATATTCGATTCACGTCCGCACTGCATTTCGGTGCCTACGTGAGCGCTATGCAGCTCGGCGTCTTCACATTCGCGGACATCAATCCCGATTCCAATCCGGAGCAGGTGTCCGCGCGGCTGCGTGACCTGCTTGCAGAGGCCGAGCTGGCCGACCAGCTGGGACTGGACGTGTTCGCCGTGGGAGAACATCACCGCCGCGACTATGCGGTCGCGGCACCTGCGGTTGTTCTTGCCGCAATTGCGGCCCGCACAAAACGCATCCGCCTCTCGAGTGCTGTGACAGTGCTCAGTTCCGACGATCCAGTGCGGGTGTTCCAGGAATTCGCGACTGTCGACCTGCTTTCGTCTGGAAGAGCGGAGATCATGGCGGGACGAGGATCCTTTATCGAGTCATTTCCTCTTTTCGGATTTGATCTTGAAGATTACGACGAACTCTTCACGGAAAAGCTCGAGCTTCTGCTGGCGGTAAGGGAAAAGGATCGCGTGACCTGGGCTGGTAAGCATCGAGCGCCTCTCGCCGACCAGCTCATTTATCCGCGCCCGGTTCAGGGACGGATTCCGATCTGGATTGCTGTAGGCGGTACGCCGAATTCGGCCGTTCGTGCAGCCCGGCTGGGACTTCCGATGGCACTCGCAATTATCGGCGGCGAGCCGGCACGATTTGCGCCGATAGTAGAGTTGTATAGAACGCATGCAGCTGCCACTGGGCACAAACTGCCGGATACCGCCGTGAGCATCAACTCGCACGTTTATGTCGCGAATAGTTCGGAAGCAGCAGCCGATGAGTTTTTCCCGCACTACGCTGAAGTGATGACTCGAATTGGACGAGAGCGCGGGTGGCCAGGCATGACGCGCCAGCAGTTCGACATTGCCCGCTCATCCAGAGGCGCATTGTTGGTGGGAAGTCCGGAAGAGGTAACGGAAAAAATTCTCGCGCAACACGAGATATTCCGGCACGATCGATTCCTTGCGCAAATTCCGGTTGGAACCATTCCACACGCACAAGTTATGAAAGCGATCGAGCTTTATGGAACGCGAGTCGCGCCGGCCGTGAGAAAAGCTACGGCTTCCTAGTCTGACGCCTGAAGGGTTAGCACGAACGTCGAGCCAACTCCCAGCTTGCTCTTTACCTCGATGTCACCGCCCATTCCACGGGCGAGGTCGCGACTGATCGCAAGCCCAAGGCCCGCTCCCTGTTCTGCGCGACTATGCCGGGCGTCTACCTGAGTGAACGGGTCGAAGATGGCTTCGAACTTTTCGGCAGGGATGCCCCGGCCAGTGTCCATCACACAGATCCGCACTATTTGTTCGCCACGGACTGGCGTCGCGTCAACCTCGATGCGTCCTTCTGCCTCTGTGAATTTCACTGCATTTGAAAGAAGATTGAGAAGTATCTGTTGCAGCTTGTCACGGTCCGCCCGGACACAGATACCGGGATGAATCCGCATCTGGTGACGGATTCCCTTTGCGTTCAGCTGAGGATCGATCATGTGCGAGATGTCTCGAAATACGGCAGCGACGTCCAAATCCGTGATGTCGTACTCGACTTTTCCGGCCTCGAGACGCGCGAGATTTAATATGTCGTTGATCAGCCCCAGCAGATGGCGCTGGCTGCGATCGATTCGATCGAGTGTCTCTTTCTGCCCTTGCGTTACGGGACCGTGAATCCCCATCGCGATCAGCTGAGAGTAACCGCCAATGGCGTTGAGTGGAGTGCGCAGCTCGTGGCTCATTGTCGCGAGGAACTCGGACTTGACGCGGTTCGCTCCGACAGCCGCGTTGCGCGCGTCCTCCGCAGAAACCAGGGCTTCCTGAAGCTGAGTGCGTGACTCCTTGAGTACTTCTGCCATCGCCTCGGTTCGGGCTACTGCATCGCCGGTCAGACGGGCATTTGCCGAGGCCACCATGGCCGCCTGTTCTCCGTGCAGCATCGCCGAAAAGAGCGGAAGAATCTCGCGAAGCCATGCCGAATGCAAGATACTCTCGGCGCCTACGACGGTGAGAACGGCATCATCGGTGGCTGCGATGCCGACCACGCTTTGCAGGTTATCCAGCCTCTGGAAAGGAAGAACGCCGGTGTGCTCGGACTTTCTGACGCACTCGGCCAGGAATTCTTTCCAGACTTTTCCCGACGGTACTGCGTTACGAAAGCCTGGAGCAGCCACGAACGTGCGGACCTCAGGATCGCGAATGAAAATGATGAGATCGATTCCACCAACGGCAACGGCCAGATCCGCGGCCGCCTTCGCACGATCTTCGGGTGCTGAAAGACGGGCCGCAATTGTGAGGAACTGCGTCAGCGACGCAGCATCGCTGCCTAGTCGGGGAATACGCACACCACGGCTGTGCAGTTGTGAAATCCGCTGAACTGTCCCTCTGAGCGGACGATCTGGCCGTACGAATTGAATCCGGCGAACGGCACACCGTGCAGCTCTTTCCCAACGATATCAAGCTCGTTGTCAAAGTCACTGCCCAATCGCAGCCGCGTAGCGACGCAGTCAAAAAACAGCGCCGCCTTGGGTGTGTTTCCCGCGTCTTTAACCTGCTTCATCGCATCCCGCGTGGCTTCTGCGGCAGCGGCGGACGCAGACTCACTGCCAGTCGACATGATGCATGCTGTCGAGCCAGCTGGAACTTCGGCGGCAGTTATCACGCCGCCATCGCCGGACACGCCGAGCGGAACGCGAAGCTTGTGACCGTGTTCGGTTTTCACCCCAACGATGTTGTGCAGGAAGAAGGGAAGCGGGTCATCCACATTAAATTCCTGATGTGTGGCAATCGCATGATCCTGAAACGCCTCGATTGCCGGTGCAATGTTGAAGGTCTTCACTGACGCCACATCGCTGTCTGTGACGCGCAGTGGCTCGCCTGCAGCACTCCATCCATGGCGCGCGCCTATTCCGAGCGGTTTTTGCGAGAGGACTTCCATCGCAACCGCTGCGTCCGAGTAGGCTTCAATACCGCAGAAGACAAAAGTTTTTTCGAACTTTGCGTTGTCGCCGGCGCCACCCCCGACAAACCGGTAGGTACCTGCCGTGCTGATTGTGAGCTGGTCGATCAGGTCATCCGAATGTCCCGCGAGTGCGTCCAGGAAAACAATCGCGGCGCGGTGCTTGAATTCCGCTGATTTCATTCCCGTGAAATTCCGCGACATTTGCGTGGCCGCGCCTTTTCGGTCGCCCGACAGGTTTTTTCCAAGTGTCGCGGCGAATTTCATTTTGGGTGAGCGGAGCGCGATGGCGCAGCTCAATCCGCTTCCAGATCCGCTATTGGTGAATTCACCGGCTGACGAGCAGCCCACTATGGTTGTAGTGCCAGCCGCCTGACTCAGACTGGAAAGAAGCTTGGAAAAATCATTTTCAGGGGCGGCAAAAACTATCAGGGCGTCGGGCGATCCATTCAGCTGCTTGCGAATGTTGGAGCCGAGATACTCACCGGCCTCGCTATCCAGCTTATCAGTGGATGCGATTGCGATATCGGTCATATTGAGTCCGAAAAAAGGGCGTAAACCGTGCGCAGGCAACGGGTAGCAAGAATCTGACCCTCTACAGACGCTTGATTCATCAAGAAAACTTGATTAATGTTTGGAATGTCCACTTCTGCACCTGCAATACCGGCTGTAGCAGCGACCCTTTTCCATGCATTGTCGGATGAGACACGACTTCAGATACTCGGGCGGTTGAGCTCCGGTGAGCGGTGCGTGTGCGATCTCACGGATGCGCTCGACTCCGCACAATCGAGGCTGTCCTGGCACCTGAAGGTCCTTAAGGACGCGCGAATAGTGCTCTACCGGAAACAGGGGCGGTGGGTTTACTATCGACTGAATCCCGAAGCCTTCACGGAGGCGGGCGAGATTGTGAGGGTCTTCCGGCGGCTCGCGCTCGAGAGCGTGAACTCAACATGCTGCAAATGACTTTTTTTGCCGTAATCCATCGACAAACTTAATTAGAAAGATACAATGACCACTTCATTGAAAGAGACTGTGCGCGAGAAATACGGGCAGGCTGCAGCGCGTGCTTCTGCAGGCCAGGAGAAGACTTCGTGCTGCGGGTCCGCGGGATGCGGAAATGAAACAGGGCCGTCCTGGGACCCCATCACGTCGAACCTTTATGACGAAGGCGAGGTGCGGGGGATTCCCGCAGAGGCACTGCTCGCGTCGCTCGGCTGCGGCAATCCTACGGCGCTGGCTAGCATCGAAGTGGGGGAAACTGTACTGGACCTCGGATCCGGAGGGGGCATCGACGTACTTCTATCGGCCAAGCGTGTTGGACCCAACGGAAAGGTATTCGGATTGGACATGACTGACGAAATGCTGGCGCTTGCGAACGAGAACAAGGCGAGAGCTGGCGCGACCAATGTCGAGTTTTTGAAAGGAGAGATCGAATCCATTCCGCTGCCTGACAACAGTGTGGACCTGATCATCTCCAATTGCGTGATCAATCTTTCCGCAGACAAGGAACGAGTTCTGGCGGAGGCGTTCCGGGTGCTCAAGCCCGGCGGAAGGTTTGCAGTGTCCGATGTAGTAGTGCGTGGAGAAGTCCCGGTAGAGATAAGAAAAAGTGTGGAGCTCTGGATCGGCTGTATCGCCGGCGCGCTGGAGGAGAGGGAGTTTGCAAGTCTGCTCGAGCGCGTTGGTTTTGAAAATTCCTCGATTGAGCCCACCCGCGTTTACCGGTCTGCCGACGCGGCTGCGTTTCTTGCCGATGCGGGTGTGAAGCTGGACGGGGATATAGAGACCATGGACGGCAAGTTCATGAGCGCGTTTGTTCGTGCAAGCAAACCTCTGAGCAAGGCCTGTTGTGGGCCCGAGTGCTGCTCTGCATAGGTGCCTGACCGCTCCGCTCTCCCATTCCGGTAACGGGGATTTCGGTTGGTGCTGTTCTTTCCTGCACTGTGACAGCCCTTCGACTGGCACTACATTCCATGTTCCTCGCGAGAGTTCGCGACGGGACGTAGCGCAGCCCGGTAGCGCACCTGAATGGGGTTCAGGGGGTCGCGGGTTCAAATCCCGCCGTCCCGATTG